>QZIJ01000010.1 GCA_003598975.1 Anaerolineaceae bacterium
AAACCTCACCCGTCAGCGGGCTGAACTGGATGATGCGTTCGACTTCATCGCCAAAGAACGTGATACGGAAGCCGCGCTTGTCTTCGTAAGCGGGAACGATCTCCAGCGTATCGCCCCTGACCCTGAACGTGCCGCTGCGTAATTCAACATCGTTACGCTGATACTGGCTCTCCACCAACTGGCGGATGAGCGCGTTGCGACGCCAAATCTCCCCCACCTTGAGAGTCACCGTCCCTTTGCCGAACTCCTCAGGCGAGCCGAGACCGTAAATACACGACACCGACGCGACGATGATCACATCCTTGCGCGAGACTAAGCTGGTCGTGGCCGCCAATCGTAGACGTTCGATCTCCTCGTTGATCTGAGTCTCTTTTTCGATGTAGAGATCGTGACGCGGAACGTACGCCTCGGGCTGGTAATAATCATAGTAGGAAACGAAGTACTCGACCGCATTTTCGGGAAAGAATTCCTTGAACTCCGCGTAGAGCTGCGCGGCGAGGGTCTTGTTGTGCGCCATGATGAGCGCGGGTTTCTGCAATTCCTGAATCACTGACGCGATGGTAAAGGTCTTACCTGTGCCAGTCGCGCCGAGCAAAACCTGGTGTTTCATGCCTTTCTGCACACCAGCGACAAGTTGCTGAATCGCTTCGGGCTGGTCGCCCATCGGGACAAAGGGAGCAGTGAGTTTAAATTCCATGTTTGTCTCTGTTTGAAAAGGGGAACGTACGTTCTATTATACTCCCGCTTTTTCAGTACACGGATTACGCGGATTTGACGGATTCTCACGGATAAGGCATTTAAAAATATCCGTGAAATCAGCGCCGTCCGTGTAATCCGTGTACCGAATTGAATTCGATCAAATTACGGCATCGGCGGGAACGTCCCCGCAGGCGCGTACCAATCGCCAGGGTTGATATTGGGCGTATCCTGTCCCGATTTCACTTCCACGTCAATCAACGAATGATCGGTGCAACTCGCCTGCAATCCACAGGGAACCATCTGGGTGTAACCGCCCGCGTACGTCCCATCCATGATGTATGCCACCACGTGATACAAACCAGGCGCGAGTCCCGCAATTTGATACGTACTTTGATTCTGCATCGTATCCACCCACTGATAATTAAATCCATTCACTTGAAACGCGACGACTCGCAGGGGTGGAATAAAACTCGAAGGGTAAGACAACGCCCCGCTGATGAAGCCAGGCACAGGCGTCGCTGTGACCGTGGCAGTGGTCGGCCCTTCGGGCGTTGATGTGAGCGTCGGTATCTGCGTAAATCCGTTCGCGGGCTGGGTCAACGCGGCTTCGGCGGTCAGCGCCGCGAAGGTCTGCGCGACGATCACGTTCACGTCGGGTGTATAAGTCACAGGCACGAATGTCACTTGCGCCTGCGATGGAATGCAGGCCGCCAACAATAAAACGATCGAAGTTAAAATCAGAATCTTCTTCATCGCAACTCCTCGTGTGGGCCAATTATAGCCGCATAGTATAATGATTCCATGCTCAAAAAAATCGAGGAACAACCGATCATCGCAATCATCGTCGCGGGAATTCTTGCATTCGGGTTGCTCATCCCCACCCTCGGCCACTACCAGGACGACTGGCATTTCATCCATTACGGAAGCGCGGCGGGAGCGCGCGGCATGTTGGAGTTTTTGACAATGGACGGCCGTCCGACCGCGTTCTGGGTCTACGCGACTCTCTACCCGCTGTTGGGATTTTCTCCCCTCCCCTGGCACGCTCTCTCGTTGACCTTGCGGCTGGCCACTGTTCTATTGGCATTTTCCACGCTGACCACTCTCTTCCCGAATCGGACGCGTACCAACCTGCTGGCTTCGTTCTTCTTCCTGCTGTATCCCTTCTTCACATTACAACCGCAAGCCGTGGTCTACACCGAGCATTGGATAGCCTTCGCGCTTTTCTTCGCGTCCGTCCTGTTGATGCTGCGCGCCATCCAAAACCCGAAACGCTGGTTCGTGTACACCGCGCTTGCCATCCTCGTAGAGACATTGCATCTTTTCACCGTTGAATATTTTGTGGGACTGGAGTTGCTCCGTCCGTTCGTGATTTGGATGATGCTAACAATGGAGACTGTCAGACAAAGCGCCAATCCACTTCAGCCGCAAGCCCACAATCCTTATCTCCATTCTGGCTACGCGCAAGCCATTAAACGCGTTGTCCAACTTTGGCTCCCCTACCTCCTCATCCTGCTCCTCTTCCTCTACTGGCGGACAGCCTTCCTCGGTTCGCTCGACCTCCGCAACAATCCCACCGACTCGCTCTCGCTCCAGACGATTCTCACCACCCTCCAACACCTCGGCGCGGACGTGGCTCTTGTCCTCGTCTCCTCGTGGTTCAAGCTCATTGACCCTGCCGCGCTGGAACTCACCCGCGCGCGGAATTTTGTTGTCCTGGCAATCACATTCATCAGCGGCATCGCGGCTTACTACTACTCGCGCTCCCTCGCCGACGACAACCCATCCCAATTACCACTTACCAATCACCAATTACCCCGCGAAACTCAATTCCTAACTCCTAATTCCTACCTCCTATCGGGTATTCTCGCCCTCCTCCTCGGCCTCGCCCCCGCCTACGCCGCCAACTTTATCATCCACCTCAAACTCGAACCCTGGAACGGACGCTTTGCCCTCGCCGCCCTGCCTGGCGCGGGGATGTTGCTCGCGCTGGCCTTTGACTCCCTCTTCACGTCCGAGAAGACGCGGCGCGTGATGTTCGCGATCCTGATCGGATTGCTGATCGGCTATCACAACCGAAACGCGTTCGACTTCAAAACGTCGTGGGAGAAACAAGTCAAACTCTACGAGCAGTTGACTTGGCGCGCGCCATTCATCGAGCCTGGGACGGCCATCATCACCGACCAGGAAATTCTCAGTTACATGGGCGATTACCCGACGAGTTTCGCGCTGAACACAATCTACGACACCAAGTCCCTGCGCCCCAGCCCCTACTGGTTCTTCGCCATGTCCGAGAATCTCGGCACAGACGCGGACTCGCTCGTCGAAGGCGTGGAATTGACCGCGAAGAAATACGCGTCCACGTTTGTCGGAAACAGCCGCGATAGTTTAATCATCGTCTTCGAGCCAGAGAAGAACCAATGCCTGTGGATTCTCCGTCCCGAAGACGCGGCTTACCGCGGCCTGCCCGAACCGATCAAGCAAGCCGCGCAGGTGTCCAACTTGAGTCGCATTCAAGACAAACACGAAACTTATCCCACGCTGTATCGCGCCATCGTCCCTGAAAACCCAGCCTCGTGGTGTTTCCACTATCAGCGCGCGGACTTGGCGCGGCAGGTGGGCGATTGGGAGCAAGTTGCCTTCTTCTGGGAATTGGCCGAGCGCGGCGGATACGCGCCTGGTCACGGATTCGAGTACATCCCCTTCATCCAGGGCTATGCTCATCAGGAAAATTGGAAACAAGCGCTCGCGTTGACGAAGCAATCGAACCGCGTCAGCGCAAACATGAAAACGATTTTGTGTCCTGTGTGGGAGGAATTGGCCGCGTCCGCGCCAGAGTCAGCGGAGCGGGATTCAGCGGTCAACGACGCAATGGAAGTGTTGGGTTGTGAGTAAATCGAACGCGGAGAACGCGGATTGACGCGGACAAACGCGGAGAATTTCTGTGTAAATCCGTGTCCGTCCGCCGAAGGATCCGCGTAATCCGTGTACAGATTTTACCCCCTCACCATCTCCAGCACTTCCAACAACCTCGGCATCCAATCCTCGTTCTTCATGAAATTCACCCAATAGACATTCTTCCCGCCGCGCACATCGGGCGCGAGATCGGGCATCCTCTTCACCTCTGTCCCTTCGGCGGGCGCGGGGAAACGCAGCGCGACCTGTCCCGCCTCCCAACTCACGGACGCGAGTCCCGCCTTCTCGGCGCGCAGTTTGACGCGCATCTGGTAGAGCAAAGATTCCACCATTTCGGGCAACGCGCCAAATCGGTCGCGGAACTCGGAGGCGAGCGCTTCAATTTCCGTTTCATCGCGCAAGTCCGCGATGCGGCGATATAACCGCAATCGCAAGTTCTGATCGGGGATGTAATCCGCTGGCACGCCGATGGCGAGGGGCAGGTCTACGTTGACGGGCATTGCCATCGGTTGGAATGTTGTCAAGTTTGAAGGTTGCAGGTTAACTTTCAAACCTTCCAACCTTCCAACAGATCTTATATGCCTCACCGCGTCCGCCAGCAAGCGCGTATAAAGATGAAAACCCACATCCTGAATGAAACCGTGTTGCCGCGTGCCGAGCAGTTCGCCTGCGCCGCGAATTTCGAGATCGCGCATGGCGATGGAGTAGCCCGCGCCGAGTTGCGTGTTCTCCGCGATTACGTCCAACCGCGCCTGCCCATCCACGGTGGGATTGATCTTGTTGTGGCGGAAAAAATATGCGTAGGCGCGCATCGCCCCGCGCCCGACGCGGCCGCGCAGTTGATAGAGTTGTGCCAGGCCGAAGGTGTCGGCGCGATCAACGATGAGGGTGTTCGCGTTCGGGATGTCGAGTCCCGATTCGATGATCGTCGTTGAAAGCAAAATATCAATCTCGCCCGCATTAAATCGGTGCATCACCGCCGAGAGTTCGCCCTCGGGCATCTGGCCGTGACCGATGTCAATGCGCGCTTCGGGAACAAGATTCTGCAAATGCGCCCACATCGCTTCGATGGTGTGGACGCGGTTGTGGACGAAGAAAATCTGTCCGCCGCGTTCGAGTTCGCGCAAGATCGCCTGTCGCACCAGACGCGGCGAATACGGCCCAACGTGCGTGCTGATCGGCAGGCGTTCTTCGGGCGGCGTATTTAAATTCGAGATGTCGCGCACGCCCGTCAGCGCCATGTAGAGCGTGCGGGGAATCGGCGTGGCCGTCAGCGTCAACACGTCCACTTCGGTGCGAAGTTTTTTCAGGTGTTCCTTGTGTGCCACGCCGAAGCGCTGTTCCTCGTCAATCACCACCAGCCCTAAATCCTTGAATTGCACATCCGCTGAAATCAGGCGATGCGTGCCAATCACGATGTCCACTTCGCCCAGCGCGAGCCGCAACAACACATCGTCCTGTTCTTTCGCGGTGCGGAAGCGCGAAAGCATTTCAACACGGACAGGAAATGCCGCCAACCTCTGCAAGAATGTTTCGTGATGTTGTTGCGCCAGCACAGTAGTCGGCACCAAGATCGCGGCCTGCTTGCCGTCCATCACGGACTTGAACGCGGCGCGCAGCGCGACTTCGGTTTTTCCATAGCCCACGTCGCCGCACAATAACCTGTCCATCGGGCGCGGGTTTTCCATGTCGCGCTTGATGTCGGTCAGCGCGCGGATCTGGTCGTCGGTTTCCACGTACGGGAACGAGTCTTCGAGTTCGCGCTGCCAGGTGGTGTCGGACGAAAACGCGTGACCGACCGACACATGACGACGCGCGTACAAGTCGAGCATCTCCTCTGCGACTTTTTTGACCGCCTCTTTGACGCGTCCCCGCTTCTCGATCCACGCCTGACCTCCGAGTCGATCCAGCGACGGGAGGCCTCCGTCAGCCCCGACATAACGCGTCAGCCGATCCGCCTGATGCACGGGGACGTAGAGCGTGTCGCCGCCCTCGTATTCCACCGACAAAAATTCGCGTTCGTGTCCCTCCAGTTGACGCTGGACGAGTCCCGCGAAGCGCCCGACGCCATGATCCACGTGGACGACGTGGTCACCCGCTTGCAGGTCCGCGTAGACCGCTTCGGGAGTCTCCGCGGCGGTGCGGGCGCGCATCCGAGGAGTCGGTCGCTCCCAGCCAAAGATCTCCGAGTCGGTGATGAGGAATAGGTCGCCGAGAATCCAGCCTTCAGTCAGGGATGCCTCAACGAATTTTGGATTTTCGACACCTGCACTTGCGTCAGGTGCAAGTGTTTTCGATTCACGATTATCGCGTTGTGACCAAATCTCTTCCAGTCGTCCGCGCTGACGCGAGACGATGACGACTTGTTTGCCATCGTCCACAAGTTTCGCGAGATATTCTTCAAACGGTTTCAGTCTCCCCGCGAATCGTTCGATATGTCCAAACTGCGCGGCGAGACTGATGACGGATGACGGATCGCTGATCACTTCATCACCAACGCGCCCCAATTCAACAAGCCCCCTATCGCCAATCGAATCCGCCAACTCCGACCAGGTTAAATATGGAATCGGAAAATCGGGGGAGAGAATTCCTTCTTCGATGGACTCGCTTCTCGTGCGGACGGCTTGCTCCTCCACTTCCTGCATCATGCCTTCGACGAGGCTGAGATCGTCCACGGCGATCAATGCTTTTGGCGGAAGATAATCGAAGAGAGACGCGGGGAAGGTGTGGATGAGTGGAACGTGGAATTCGGTGAATTCAGTTCCACGTTCCACGTTCCACGTTTCAAGTTCCTGTGTACCTGTATACGTGTTTACTTGTGTACCTGAAATAAACTCCCGCGCGGGCGTGACGAGAATCGATTCAAGCTTGGCAACCGTGCGCTGTGTGGCTGGGTCGAACTGACGGATGGTCTCGATCTCGTCGCCGAAGAAATCCAGGCGGACAGGTTGACGTTCCGCCATCGGCCAGATGTCGAGCAGGCCGCCGCGATGGGAGAATTGTCCCGCTTCGAGGACGGTGTCCGCGCGCTGGTAGCCGATCTCCGCCCAATTGCGGATGAGAGTCTCGGGCTGGATGGTTTGCCCAGCCGATAATTTTTTGCAGGCTTTGAGATAGTCGCGCCGCGGAAGCGTGCACGTCATGATGGCGCGGGCCGAGGCGACGATGACGGGCGGCGTTTGTGGTTTTTGGGTAAATGGTAAATGGTAATTGGCGAGGGCGGTGAGGGTTTGCAGGCGCTCGCGGCGCGTGGTCACACCCCAGGGAGATTGCTCGTAGAAAAGCGGATTGGGTTCCGCGAAGAGATAGCGCGGCGCTTCAGGAAGCCAGAACGCGAGTTCATCGAAGAGTGCGAGGGCGTGGTCGGCGCGGTCGGTGATGAGCAGGATCGGCTGGTTGAGATCCGCGTGGAGGGAGGCGAGGACGGGCAGGCGCGCGGAACGCGGCAGGCCGAGGGGACGCGCGGTAAGATTTGCCAGCAGAGATTTGTAGGCTGGGAGGAAGCGGATGTGGGAGGTGAGGAGGGAGGATGACACGGGGTGCGCGATACGAGTTACAGGTTACAAGTTACCGCCGTCCTGAGCGGAGGGTGTTCTTCCCGCAGTCGAAGGACGGGTTCCTTAGGCAAGCGATGTTCCAGAGACTTGCCCTTCGACTACGCTTCGCTCCGCTCAGGGCAGTGGGTCGGATAAAACTATCAAACACCAAACTACTCAACTACCGAACCATTGAACTTATTCATCGCCGCGTTCAACCCCTCCGCCACAAATGTCAATACCGCATCCGCGGCGCGGTCAAGGGTTTCGGAGACAATGAGGAGGTCGGCGCGGGAGAAATCCTGTAAGACGTACGCGGCGGGATCCATGCGGCCAGGCGGACGTCCGATGCCGAGGCGCAGGCGTGGGAAGTCCTTGGTGCCGAGGCGTTCGATGGTGGAGGCCATGCCGCGCTGACCTCCCGCGCCGCCGCTGGGACGGATACGGATCGTCCCGAGCGGGATGTCGAGGTCATCGTGCGCGACCATCAGGTTTTCGGACGGGATTTTGTAGAAGTTGAGAAGTCCCTGCACGGAACCTCCCGACAGATTCATGTAGGTCTGCGGCTTGGCGAGGATGAGTTTGCGCTCCTCGTAGAGTCCCGAAGTGACGATGGCTTTGGATTGCAGTTTCATCCCGCGCGCGTTGAGACGAACCGCGAGTCGGTCAATCAACATGAAGCCGATGTTGTGGCGGTTGTCTTTGTATTCGCGGCCAGGGTTGCCGAGGCCGATGAGGAGGAAGGTGTCAAGTGTCACGTTTCAAGTTCCAGGTTTCTAACTCCACTTTTTAGGGGCGGCGGAGACGGAGAAGGATGGCAACGACGATGAAGGTAAGGATGGTAGCAACGATTGCACGGACGAGAAATGTGTAGATTTGAGAATCGGTCAAAGAGGCAGGGTTGGGAGAGAGCGGCGTGGGTGTGGGTAAACGCGTGGAGGTGGGAGCAGGCTGAGGAGTCGGCGGGAGAGGCGTGGCGGGAGGAATGAATTCGTCCGTGGCGATCGGTTCGGGAGTGGGAGTCGGAGCGGGAGTCTCGGTCGGCAGTTGGTTGCGGATGCGGAGTCCCGTCACGAGGGATTCGAGGATGGAGCCATCTTGCAAGGTGACACGCAGGCGCAGGTTGTAGTCGCCGTCAGTGATGAGGGTTGTGTCCCAGGCGGCAAGCAGGCCGTCGGTCACGGGAGAATCGGTCTGATAGATCAGGAACCAGTTCGAGGTCGAGTCCGCAACGTAGGCGAAGGAAAGTTCAGAGGCGAAGAATCCGTCCACGGCACTCGTCCCCGCGATATTGACGATGTCTTGCAACACGTCACCAGATGCGGGCGCGGTGATGCGGATGGCCGTCTGCGATTGGGCGGAGGCGCGTTGCGGAAGAAAGAGCGCGAGGGCGAGAAACCCCGCGAACAGCCAGCGCATTAGAAAAGACTCAACCAGTCGGTGTTGGTGATGATGCCGCAGGCAATCAGGATGAAAATGATGAGCAGGATGAAACCACAGCCAAAGCCAAAACAACCTCCCCTGCCAAAACCGATGTTCTTTTGAAGCCAGTCGAACAGTTTGTCGAGCAGAAAGAGTTGGAGCAAGCCAGCCAGACAGCCTCGTCGGTCGTTCATGTGGGTCTCCTTTCGTGATTGCAACTGGTAAGTTTAACATGAAGGAAGGGTTGGGTCAAATTGAAGAAAATGACATGTTCTGGCAATTCTCACATGGAATTCTTTTATGGTAAACTCTGGCACGAAACCCGAATGGAGTAACCCCGTATGAGCAAATCACGAAGCGACCAGATGGTGGAACGCCTGCGCTCGATGCAGGCCGCCGCCCCCGATATCGAAGCCTCTGCAATCGTCTCTGTGGACGGCCTGATCATGGCCTCCGCGCTTCCGCAGGAAGTGGAGGAGGACCGTGTCTCGGCCATGTCGGCGGCAATGCTCAGCCTGGGCGAGCGAATCTCTGGCGAACTCGGTCGCGGCGGGCTGGAGCAGGTGTACATCAAAGGCGACGATGGCGCGATTGTGCTGACCGCCGTGGGGACGGAAGCGGTTCTGACCGCCCTCGCGCGGCCTGAGGCCAAACTGGGCTTGATCTTCCTCGAAATGCGCCGCGCCGCCGAAGACCTGACGAAACTGGTCGGATGAACCGAAAGAAATTTTCTTCACTCGATAGAACGTAACTCCCGGTGGGGAGGGCTTCAACGCCCTCCCCATCTTCTTTGCCCCACCCTGCCCTCCCCAAATCCAAAGTGCGGATTTGGGGAGGGTACAAACAGGAGATTGAAACATGGCAACCAAATATTTATTTTTTACAGGAGGAGTGGTCTCCTCGGTCGGCAAGGGCGTGACAGCTGCGGCCATCGGGCTGACGCTCAAAGAGCGCGGCTTCAACGTTGCAGTGCAGAAACTCGACCCGTACATCAACGTGGACCCGGGGACGATGAGTCCCTACCAGCATGGCGAAGTCTTCGTGCTGGATGACGGCGCCGAAACGGACCTCGATCTGGGTCACTACGAACGCTTCATTGACATCCGCCTCGGCCGCGTCAGCAATTTCACCGCGGGACAGGTCTACGCGGAGATCATCCAGAAGGAGCGTCACGGCGATTACCTGGGCGGGACGATTCAGGTGATTCCGCACATCACCAACGAGATCAAGCGTCGGGTCAAGTTGGTTGCGAAAGCCACAGGCGCGGAGATCGTCCTGGTGGAGATCGGCGGCACGGTCGGCGATATCGAATCGCAACCGTTCCTCGAGGCGCTACGTCAACTGCGAAACGAGGTCGGGCGCGAGAACGTCTTCTTCATCCATGTGACATGGCTTCCGTATATCGGTGCGACAGGCGAATTGAAGACGAAACCGACGCAACATTCAGTGGCCGCGCTCCGCTCGATCGGTATCTCCCCAAATATGATCATCGCCCGTTCCGACCAGCCCATCGAAGACGGCCTGACCGACAAGATCGCGCTGTTCTGCGATGTGGAAAAGGAAGCGGTGGTACCGATGGTGACCGCCCCCATCCTCTATGAGATTCCGCTCCTGCTCGAAGAGGCGGGCGTGGCGGACTTTTTGGTGAAGCGGCTCAAACTCAAGCCGACGCGCATCCCCGATTGGAAGCCGTGGAAGAAACTGGTCGAGTCGGTTAAGAAGCCGCGCCCCAAGGTGAATATCGCTCTGGTGGGAAAGTATGTGGAGTTACAGGACGCATATATGTCGGTGCGTGAGGCGTTGAAACACGCGGCGTTATCTGTCGGCGTGGACGTGGAGATCGGCTGGGTGCATGCTTCCGATCTCGAAAAAGACAAAGGCTGGGACATCGTCCAAAGCGCGGACGGCATCATCGTCCCGGGCGGATTTGGTTCGCGCGGCATCGAGGGCAAAATCATGGCGGCGCGTTACGCGCGGGAGAAGAAAGTCCCCTATCTCGGCTTGTGTCTTGGGATGCAGGTGATGTGCATCGAATTCGCGCGCAACGCCCTCGGTCACGAAGACGCCAACTCGTCCGAATTCGACCAAAGCACGGAATACCCCATCATTGACCTGATGCTCGACCAACGCTCCGTCACAGATATGGGCGGGACGATGCGCCTCGGACTTTATCCATGTGTGATGAAGAAAGGCACGAAAGCCGCTGCCGCTTATGGCACCGCGCAAGTGGACGAGCGTCACCGCCATCGCTTTGAATTCAATAACGCCTACCGCCAGGAATTCGAGAAGGCGGGCATGGTCTTTTCGGGCATCTCGCCCGATGGAAGGCTGGTGGAAATCGCCGAGATCGCTGAGCATCCGTACATGGTGGCGAGCCAGTTCCATCCCGAATTTTTATCGCGGCCAAACCGTCCGCATCCGCTGTTTGTAGGGTTGGTGAAGGCGGCGGCAGGGAAAAGCAAGTAGTAATCAGTTTTTAGCGTTTAGTAAGAGGAGGCCTCGCTGTGTACGAGGCCTCCTGTTTTAGCGCCATTACCAGCCTACAGCCGACACTTGTCATCGAATATTACACCTCGTAATCGGCGATTTCGGTAACAGAATCAGCCCACACGTCCAGAAGGATGCGGGGGCTGATTTATCACCTAAAAAGGCTATTGAAAATGTCGACAATTCAGATAAAATTACACCCAACAAATCTGTAAGTAATCCAAAAAACCGAGGAGAAGTGATGTTAAAACGAATTTTTCACACGATGGCCGTGCTTGTATTTCTTTCAAGCTTACTGATGGCGACACCCGCCAAATCGGCCGCGGCAGATGCAGACACGAAGGGTATGTCACCCAAAGCGTTCCTTAAACAAGACGGATCATTAAAACTGGACGGAAGTTTTCGCGGCACACTGGACCTCGAAAACTGGAACGTGCAACTAGACCCTGTGCTCGGCCCAGTCTTCCTGCCCGTTGCCCCTCAAAACAACTGGGCGGCGGCCGGCACAAATGGAGGTCCATTTAACGATGGCATTAATGTGGTGGCGGTCAATGGTACGGATGTGTACGTGGGCGGCTGGTTCCGCGATGCGGGTGGCGTCCCAGAGGCAGATCACATTGCAAAATGGGACGGCTCCCAGTGGAGCGCGTTGAGCAATGGCGGAAGCGGTCAACCGGCGCTTACCAGCGCCGTGGATGCAATTGTATTCATCGGTAGTAACTTATATGCGGCAGGCTGGTTTGGCACAAATAATACCAGTGGGTCTCCCATCGCTAATGCTGCCAAGTTCGCCAAATGGAATGGCACTTCCTGGTCTGCAGCACCGGGCATGACGACTAATTTGAACGGTGATGTGGAAGCGCTGGCCTACGATTCGACCAACAACATCATTTACGTTGGCGGCAAATTCACAGACGCGAACAGCAACTCCACTGCAGACTATGTTTTCGGATTGGACCTGGACACCAATAGCATGGTGACTCTTGGAAGCAACGGCGCATCCGACGGTTCGCTTACCAACAACGTCTACGCGCTGGGAGTGGATTCCACTGGCGTTGTCTACGCTGGAGGCTTCTTCACCGATGTAAAAAATGGCGCTACCACCCTCAACGAAGCGGATTACATTGCAAAATGGGATGGCGCCAACTGGAGCAACCTCGGCAACAACGGCGCGGGAGTGGGTGCGCTGAACACCCTGGTGGTCAGCATCGCGATTGACGCATCCGACAATGTGTATGCAGGTGGGTCGTTCACCAACGCGGCAGGGATCGCCACCGCCGACTACATCGCTAAATGGGACACTTCTGGTTCCAGTTGGTCAGCCCTCGGCAGTAATGGTTCAGGGAACGGCGCACTCCTGGCAACAGGAAACGGAAGCGCCGTGCAGGAAATCATCATTAATGGCACCGATGTTTATGTTGGCGGATTTTTTATCGGCTCGTCGGGCATTCCCACTGCAGATTATGTTGCCCGCTTCGATACGGTCAGCGAAACGTGGTCGGGTCTGGGGAATAACGGCTCGGGCAATGGGTCCTTGAATGGCGGCGCCACGGGAATAGCCATGAGCGGAGGCAACCTCTACGTTGGTGGCACCTTCTTCGATGTGAATAACGGAGGAACAGCCCTGCCAAGCGCCGATTATTTTGCCATCTGGGACGGGAGCAGTTGGTCAACCCTTGGCGACTCGAACGGTGTGTTCGCATACACCGTGAAAGCCACAGTTGTCATCGGCTCGGATGTGTATGTAGGCGGCAGTTTCGTCAACCTGGGCGGTGACCCTCGCATTGATTACCTTGCGCGCTGGGATGGAAGCGTATGGAATCCGGTTGGCAATGTAAATCAAACCTACGGCTCGCTAAACAGCACTGTAGAGTCGCTGGCTGTAGACGGAACAGATCTATATGCAGGCGGTCTCTTTACCGTCGTCTATAACGAGGGGACCACCGTTACGGGTGCCAACCGCATTGCAAAATGGAATGGCTCCACGTGGTCCGCTTTGGGCAGTGGAGTAAATAGCAGCGTTTTTGCACTTGCAGTGGATGCCAGTCATAACGTGTATGCCGGTGGCGCATTTACCAATGTCAATTCCATCCCTGAAGCAGATTACGTAGCCAAATGGGACGGAAGTTGGTCTGCCCTTTCGGGCAATGGCGCGTCGAACGGCGCGCTGACTGGCGGAGTGCATACGCTCGCCACAAATGGAACGGATGTTTATGTGGGCGGCGATTTCGCCTCGGTTTTGAACACATCCAACGTCGCAATCGCGAACGCATCCTATCTTGCCAAGTGGAATGGTTCCACCTGGTCTGCGATGGACGGGATCTCCAGCCCCATCAGCGGCGGTGTTTACGCAGTGACTATTTCTGGCACTGATGTATATGTCGGCGGCGTTTTCACATCCCTGAACGGCATCAACGAGGCAGATAAAATCGCAAAATGGGACGGAGCCGCCTGGTCGGCATTGGGACATAATGGCGCAGGCGAAGGCGCCCTGACAAGTTATGTTAATGCCATCGCGGTGAACGGCAATCGCGTGTACGTTGGCGGAAACTTTACAAACGTAACCAATGTTGACTCGACCGTTCTGGGTAGTGCCGATTACGTTGCCATGTGGGATGGCGCTAATTGGTTCGCGCTGGGAAGCGATGGCGCAAGTAACGGATCGCTGAATGGCATCGTACAAACTTTGCTGCTCGTGGACAGCGACCTGTGGGTTGGCGGCAACTTTCAGAACGCGAACAATAACGGAGCGATCGTCAAAGAGGCGGATTACCTGGCTTTGTACGGAGTGGACACATCCGCCCCGGTAGTCTCATCCATCACCCGCGTGGACACAAACCCCACCAGCAAAAAATCCGTCGCGTTTACCGTTACATTCTCTGAACCTGTCCTCGGGATAGACGCAGCCGATTTCCTCCTGGTCAAAACCGGCCTGACCGGCTCGGCCATCACAGGCGCGAGTGGATCGGGCGCAGTGTACACCGTTACCGTAAACACTGGCTCGGGTGACGGCACGCTTCGCCTGGACGTTCCTGACGGCGTCTCCATCACAGACGCGAACCTGAACCCTCTTGGCGGCCTTCCCTTTACGGGTGGCGAAATCTACACAGTGGATCGCAAGTTGGTTTCCAAGTCCATCAACACGCAAGATGGCTGGATTCTCGAATCTGGTGAGAACACGAACCTGGGCGGTGTCACGAATGTTACCTCAACCACCCTCCGTCTCGGCGATGACGCGTCGCGCAAACAGTATCGCTCCATCCTCTCCTTCAACACATCCGGCCTGCCCAATAACGCGGTCATCACCAAAGTCACCCTCAAGGTCAAGCAACAGGGAGTGACCGGCGGCGGAAACCCTGTCAACACCTTCCAAGGTTTCATGGTGGATATCCGCAAAGGTGCGTTTGGCACATCCGCGTTGCAAATCACCGATTGGCAGGCAAATGTCAACAAGTCGGTCGGCCCGTTCAAACCGGCGCTCACCAGTGGCTGGTACACGATCAACCTGACCACATCCAAAGCCTACATCAACAAACTGGCGACCGCCAGCGGGCTGACGCAGATCCGCCTGCGCTTCAAACTGGACGACAACAACAACGGCGTCGCCAACTTCCTCAGCCTGTTCAGCGGAAACGCTAGTGCGGCGGCACGTCCGCAGTTGATCGTTGAGTTTTACGTGCCTTGATCCAAAGTCTCAAAAAACTGGCCTCCCAAATTTGGGAGGCCAGTTCGTTTATCAGGGCTCAATTCCCGTCCCTGACAATTGATTACGGGTAACTTTCCTCGAACCCTTCCGGCATCTCTGCGTACACTCCCCTCATTTCAGACGGCAACGCCGCGGCCAATGTGAACATCAATCGGTCGGTGAGAGCGAGAGGTGTCTCGCCAGGACGCGGCAAGATGGACGGAAGCAATCGCACAGTCACGCGGGCGCGACGCGGAAAACGCTTGAAGAATTTATCGGAGCCAGCGATCGCCATCGGGACGATGAGCGTGTCCGTCTCAATGGACATACGCGCGACACCCGTCCTGGCAACACCCAGGCCGCGTCCCTTGGAACGCGTCCCCTCGGGGAACATCCCCAAAGTTTGGCGATGCCTGAGAACTTTGAGCGCATGGTTGTATGCCCACGGATCCTTTTTCTCGCGGTTCACGGGGAACGCACCCATGTTACGAAAGAGAACGTCCGTGACGGGATTCTGGAACAACTCCATCTTGCCCATATAGAAAATCGGACGGGGCAGTGCAAGTTGCATCGGGAAGACATCGAAATTGGTGACGTGGTTGCAGGCGACGATCACGGGTCCGTCTGACGGGAAGTTATCGAGGCCTTCGACGCGCATGTCCATCACGAACAGGAATACCGCGCGCAGGATGGCAACGATAACCTTTCGCAGAGGCGTGGCGTGGAAAAAGAAATGTTTGCGGTCACGCGGATCAGATTCGGGGGATGTGGAAGCGGCAATCAAGTCCATGAAAACCAATACTCGAAATAGGATTATACTAGGCAGATAGTTTTCTTCCTGCAAAACTCTAACTCTATAACCCCAGGAGTGCAAAATGGACACAACGATTGAAAGCATTTCCGCACTGGAAATTCTCGATTCGCGCGGCAATCCCACCGTGGAGGTGGAAGTCGTTTTGATGGACGGTTCGTGGGGACGCGCCGCCGTCCCATCCGGCGCGTCAACAGGCGAGCATGAAGCGCTGGAGATGCGCGACGGCGACAAGAAACGCTACCTCGGCAAGGGCGTGGCGAAGGCGGTCGCCAACGTGAACGGTCTCATCTCGGAGGAACTCTTCGGCATGGATGCCGCCGACCAACGGGCTGTAGATGCCGCCATGTTCGAATTGGACGGGACCGCCAACAAGTCCAAGTTAGGCGCGAACGCCATTTTGGGCGTCAGCCTCGCTGTGGCGAAAGCCGCCGCGAATTCGGTGGGACTTCCGCTCTATCGCTATCTCGGCGGAGTCCACGCGCACGTTCTGCCTGTCCCGATGATGAATATTCTCAACGGCGGCGCGCACACGGGCTGGCAAAGCACCGACATGCAGGAGTTCATGGTCATGCCGTTCGGAGCAAAAAGTTTCACGGAGGGCGTGCGCTGGGGAGCGGAGATCTATCACGCGCTTAAATCCGTCCTAAAGGAAAAAGGTTACCCAACCCTGGTCGGCGATGAAGGCGGGTACGCGCCCGCACTCAAAGCCAACGAAGAGGCGTTGGAAGTGATACTCGCCGCCATCGAAAAGGCGGGATTCAAAGTTGGACGCGGCAAGGAAGTGGCAATCGCGCTCGACCCCGCCGCCTCGGAACTTTACGATGAAGAGACCAAAACCTACAACCTGCGCAAGGAAGGCAAAAAACTGACCGGCGAACAAATGGTGGAATTCTGGGCCAAATGGGTCAAGGATTACCCGATCGTCTCCATCGAAGACGGCCACGCACAGAACGATTGGGAATCGTGGAAACTGATGACCAAGAAACTGGGCGACAAGATCCAAATCGTTGGCGACGACCTGCTGGTGACCAACCCCGAGCGCGTCCGCCGCGGTATAGAAGAAAACACCTGTAACGCCCTACTGGTCAAACTCAATCAAATCGGCTCTGTGACCGAGACCATTGAGGCGACCGAAATGTGCCATCGCGCGGGATGGAGAGCGGTCATCTCCCATCGCTCGGGCGAGACTGAAGACGCCACCATCGCGGACCTCGCGGTGGCTCTGAACACCGGCCAGATCAAAACCGGCGCTCCCGCCCGCTCCGACCGTGTGGCGAAGTACAATCAACTCCTGCGAATCGAAGCCGAATTGGGAGATACCGCCCGCTACGCAGGCTGGGAAACATTACGAAAATAGTACATTTCAAGAACCCCGCTTCAAATTGTGATGCGGGGTTCATAATTCTTCCTAATTTGTTAAAGTGCTTGACAAATTAAAATTCTGTGCTATCATATTAGTAAGTTCTCATTTGTTCAATATTCAGGAAAGACTGTGTTGAGCACTTACATTCGCTCTCTCCCCACCCAGAATGTAAAGTACATTAACAAACATGCTATCTTGGATCTGATTCGATTTAAACCGGGGGGTATTTCACGAGTGGAACTTGCCCAGCGACTCTCCCTGACACGCGCGGCTGTTACTCCAATTGTCACCGATCTCATCAAAACAGGACTGATCCTCGAATCTCGCAGTCAATCCGCTTCCAGCGGCAGGCCACCGATCCTACTGGAAATCAACGCCCGCGGTGGATTCGTGGCAGGCATTGACATGGGCGCCACCCACCTGACCATCCTCGTTGCCAATTTCGCCGCTCAGGTTCAAGCCGAAAAAGAAATTCCGTTCGATATTACCAAAGGCCCAGACGAGTGCATTTCTCAAACAGATCGGTTACTGCGAGAAGTCCTGGCAACCTTGAATCTCGATTTGAAATCGCTCTCCGCCATCGGCGTGGGCGTGCCGGGACCAACTGTGGCAGAGGCGGGAATGGTGCTTTCGCCGCCAATCATGCCAGGCTGGGACCGCTTCCCCATCCGCGATACGCTGGCGAAACTCTGGGGATGTCCCGTTTCGCTCAACAACGACGCCGAACTGGGCGTTCTGGGTGAATGGGCTTACGGCGCAGGACGCGGCGAGGAAAACCTGGCCTATATCAAGGTAGGAACGGGCATTGGGGCAGGTTTGTTCATTGACGGACAAATTTATCGCGGCGCAACAGGCTCTGCAGGCGAAATCGGTCACATGACGATTGACGAAAACGGCCCCCTCTGCACCTGTGGCAACCGTGGCTGTCTGGAAGCCATGGCCGGCGGAAAAGCCATTGCCGTAAAAGCGCGCGAGGCGATTGCGCAGAATCGACGGACACAACTTGCAGAGATTCGTCCGCCCGAAACCATCACTGCACTGGAAGTCGCCAAGGCCGCCGCCCGAGGCGACCTGGTAGCGCAGGAAATACTGACCGAGGCCGGCAACCAACTTGGAATTGCCATCACCAGTCTCGTGAACCTTTTTAACCCAAATATTGTGGTGGTGGGCGGTGGCATCGCACAGACCGGCGATCTGTTCCTGGAACCAATCCGCAAGGCAGTGCTCAAACGGAGCCTGCCCGCCGCGGCCTACGCGGTGCGCATTACTACCGCGCTGCTCGGAAAACGCTCCACCTGCATGGGCGCGATCACCCAGGCAATATCCACCGCCCTGCACAAAAATGCAGAATGACCGGAACGTGGCAGAAGAGTATAATCGAATCACCATACTCTTTCAGAAACGGAGGAACACAATGGCAAGTGTAACCTACAAGAACATCGTCAAGAAATTTGGCGATGCAACTGCAGTGGACGATATCAATTTCCACGTTGAAGACAAGGAATTCCTTGTGCTTGTTGGCCCTTCGGGATGCGGTAAAACCACCGCCCTGCGCCTGCTCGCTGGATTGGAGGAGATCACCAGTGGCGAAATTTTGATCGAAGATAGGGTGGTCAATGATATTGCACCCAAAGACCGCGATATCGCCATGGTCTTCCAATCCTATGCTCTTTATCCACACCTTTCCGTGTACGAAAACATGGCCTTTGGCCTGAAATTAAAGAAAACGCCCAAAGACGAGATCAAACGCCGCGTCGCCGAAGCCGCCGAAGTGCTCGGCATCACCGACCTTCTCGACCGCAAACCGCGCCAACTTTCGGGCGGACAGCGTCAGCGCGTGGCGGTCGGACGCGCCATTGTGCGCGAGCCAAAGGTCTTCCTCTTCGACGAGCCGCTCTCGAATCTAGACGCCAAACTCAGGGTCCAGATGCGAGCCGAGATCAGCAAACTGCATCAACGCCTGCAGACTACATTCATCTACGTCACACACGATCAGGTGGAAGCCATGACGATGGCCACGCGCATCGCCGTCATCAACAAGGGTAAGCTACAACAGATCGACTCCCCGCAGAATCTTTACGACCATCCTGATAACCTGTTCGTGGCGGGATTCATCGGTTCGCCAGCCATGAATTTTTTCTCTGCCCACTTGCGCAAGGATGGCGGTAATCTGCTCGTGGACTCGGGCGATTTCACCATTTCCATCCCTATCGAATCCGCGAAAAAATATGAAAAATACACCGGGCGCGATGTTGTCTTCGGCATCCGCCCCGAGAACATCCACGACGCGCATTTCACGCCGCCGAACATTCATGGCGAGAATGTCGCCGTCAAAGTGGATGTGACCGAGTTAATGGGCAACGAGATCTTTCTATACCTGGTCAGCGGAAAAACCACCTTCGTCGCCCGCGTGGACCCGCGCTCAACCCTGCGTGTGGGCGAGGGGGCGCAAGTGATGTTCGATATGGACCATTTCCATATCTTCGACGCGCAGACCGAAGAAGCGCTTCGCTAAAACAAAGGAGGTGATGCCCCGTACCAACTGACAAACTTTCCGTTCAACCATTTCAACCAAACCATTCCTAATCTTTTCAAGGAGAAGAGTATGAAATCCAAATTGATGTTCCTGATGAGCGTCCTCATGGTTGCCACCATGGTTCTGACCGCCTGTGGCGGTGGCGGCGGTGGCGGGGCGCAGACCGAAGTTACCTTCTGGCATGCCTACGGCACCGGCTCAGCGGAAGAAGTCGCGTTGGCCAAGGTGCTCGAACAGGCCGCCATAGATATGCCCCAGTACAAGATTAACGTGTTGCAGGTGCCCTTTAACGACATCTTCAACAAGTATCGCACCGATGTGGCCGCTGGCGGCGGACCGGATATGTTCATCGCACCGAATGATGACCTCGGCAACGATGCGCGCGCCGGCCTGATCGCAGACATCACCGAACTTGCCAAGGGTAAACTCGGCGACTACACCCCACTGTCTGTGGACGGCATGAGCGTGGAAGGCAAACTATACGGCATTCCCGAATCCCTGAAGGCCGTTGTCTTCTGGTACAACAAGGATTTGATGGCCACCCCGCCCGCCACTACCGATGAACTCAAGGCCCTCATGGAAGGCGGCACGGAAATCTCCATCTCCTATGGCTGCTATCACCACTTCGGCTTCTTCGGCGCCTACGGTGGCAAGGTCTTCGACGAAAACTGGAAAGTGATTGCCGATCAGGGCGGCGTGGCGGATGCCATGGCTTACCTGAACGACCTGTATCAGATATCCAAGACCAACGGCTGGCCGAAGAACGATAGCGACGGCCTGGCGCCCTTCTCTGAGGGCAAAGCCGCCGCCATCACCAACGGCAACTGGGCCATGGGCGATTACCTGAAAGCCCTCGGCGATAAACTGGGCGTCGCGCCCCTGCCCGCCGGTCCCGGCGGCCCCGCCTCCCCCCTCCTCGGCGTGGACGGCTTCTACTTCAATCCGAACTCCACCAACATGGAAGCGGCTCTCGAGGTCGCGCTCTATCTGACCGGCCAGAAAGCCCAGCAGATCATGATGGATGAGGCTGGTCACGTCCCGGCCAACACCACAGTCAGTGTCACCGATCCGTTGATCAAGAGCCTGCTTGCCGCTTTCGAGAACGGCTACGTCCGCCCGCAGGTCCCGCAACTGGGTCTGTACTGGTCCAACTTCTGCGGCACCGATGAGGTGTTCGAGAAGGGCACGGCTGCGGCCGATTGGGTCAACACCGCCACCGCGAACGCTAACAAGTAAGACTGCTTGATAAAGGCGGGCAGGGACAACCCTGCCCGCCTTCCTGATGGAATTATCGGCTACGAAAATCGCGAAGGAGACATCCATGGCAGTGAAAACAAGAGTCGCCAGCCTGCACAAAGCCAATCTCAAGCGCGCAGCACTTCCCTATTATTACCTGCTCCCAGCCTTCCTGGTGATGGGAGTGATCACGTTCTATCCGTTGATCTACCAGGTGATCATCTCCTTCACCGATTTCCAAACCAAGGACCTGTTCAAGCAACTGGCATCTCCCGAATTAAAATTTATAGGCTTCCAAAATTACGCGGACATTGTCACGGGGGGGTTGCCTGTCCAAAACTTTGAGTTCTTCCGCGTCCTCACCTATAACATCTGGTGGGCGGTGACAAATGTTATGGTGCATGTCCCCGCGGGCGTGTTGATTGCCGTCCTGCTCAATACACAGGGTCTCTGGATGAAACGCATCTACCGCGCTATTTACGTTCTGCCGGTTGTCGTTCCACCCATCGTCGTGGGAACCGTTTGGAAGAACATCTTCGATGAACAATATGGGGCCATGAACCAGTTCCTCACCATCATTTCGGGCTGGCTTGGCGCAGTGGACCCGGTCCACATTCGCTGGTTGAATGAATATACCCCTCCCATCCCGTGGCTCCTGCCAAACGGGCCTCTCACACTGGCATATTACGCCATGATGATCGCCAACTTCTGGCTGGGTTGGCCGTTCATGACCATGGTTGCTACTGGCGCGCTTCAATCCATTCCAAAAGATTTGTATGAAGCCGCTTCGATAGACGGCGCATCAGGCTCCCAGCAATTCTGGAATGTCACCGTCCCGCTCATCCGCCCCGCCATGATTCCCGCGGCGATATATGGCTTTACGCTCTCTTTCAACCTTTTCAACTTCGTTTACTTTATGACCGCTGGAGGTCCGGCCCGTTCCACCGAGATTCTGGTCACGTTTGCCTACGACCTCGTGCGTAATTTACGGCTATACGGTGTAGCCGCGGCCTTCTCGGTCATTATCTTCTTTGTCGCGTTGATCGTCTTCCTCATCACCAACCGCATCACGCGCGCCACAGAATCCTATGCGGAGGCCTAACATGGCGACCAAAAGCAATAACCCCATCATCCGCTTCCTCAACATTAACACCTCGGGCGAGGCGGGCGGGCGTGACCTGCCGCTTTGGAGACAACTTCTGCTCCAATTGCTGACGCTTTTCATCGCGGCCGAAGTGATGTTCCCCATCATGTACATCATCACACTGTCGTTCAGCTCCAAATCCACGCGCCCCTCCAGCCTGGAACTCTTCCCGAAGGAATTCTCGCTGGTGGCCTACCAACAGGTGCTGGACCGCCCCACCGCCAACCCGGTCACTTTCCTTGAATTGCTGCGCAACAGTTTCCTGCTTTCCTTTGGCGTCGGTGCACTGGCCCTGCTTGTGGCTGTCACCGCGGCTTACGCCTTCTCGCGCTTCAAATTCAAGATGCGCCAGGTGCTGATGATCCTGGTCTTCGTGCCGTTGCTCATGCCGGCCGTGGGACTCTCAACACCGCTCTATCTATTATTGAACTCATTTCGGGTCGCAGACTGTGGAGGCGGGGTAATCGCCATCTCGCCTTTCATGAGTTGCGCACAAGGCCTGGGCAGGGTGTATTTCAACCTGCGAGACTCCCTCTGGGGTGTGGGCATCGCCATGATCGCCGGCGCCCTGCCTTTTGCGGTCTGGAACCTGAAAGGCTATCTCGACACCATTCCCAAGGAACTGGAAGAAGCCGCCATGATTGACGGCGCAGATGCCAACCAGATCTTCTGGCGCATCGTCATGCCTCTGGCCGTGCCGCAACTGGCCGTTACTTTCTTTCTCGGTTTCATTGGTCACTGGCAGGAGTTCGTCATGCCCTGGCTGTTCCTAAGCCAGCCCAAAGACTACACCCTGGCTATGACTCTCTACAACATGACAGGCCAGTACGCCAACGCCATCCCGTGGAATCGCTTTGCAGCAATGGCCATCATCGTCGCCGCACCCGTCGCGGTCATCTACATCGCACTGCAAAAGCAGATCATCAGCGGGTTGACCTCGGGCGGCGTCAAAGGCTAGGATTTTCTCACCCACACAACGCGGGATGCTTTGCGCCTCCCGCGTTTTTCTTCTCTCACCATGCGTCTCATTCGGACCTTTCTCCTGCTCCTGACCATCCTGCTTTTCCTCCCCTCATGCGAACGCGCCGTCGAAACCGCGCTCCCGCCCGAGGTCCAAAGCGAAGCGTGGTGGCGCGATGTTGTCTTCTACGAAATCTTCGTCCGCAGTTACAGCGACAGCAATGCGGATGGAATCGGCGACTTCAACGGCATCACGTCCAAGCTCGATTATTTACAGAGTCTCGGCATCGGCGGAATCTGGCTCATGCCGATTCATCCATCGCCTTCGTATCACGGTTACGATGTGACCGACTACTACGCAGTCAATCCCGAATACGGGACGATGGAAGATTTCAAGAATTTTCTCGCGGAGGCGCACAGGCGAAACATCCGCGTCATCATTGACCTGGTGTTGAATCACACGTCGAGCCAGCATCCGTTCTTCCAATCTGCATTGGATGAAAATTCAGATAAGCGCGATTGGTACATCTGGCGCGATGAAAAACCGAATTGGGGAAGTTGGCACGAGACCGCAGGCGGATATTATTATGGATTCTTCTGCGATTGCATGCCCGACCTGAATTATGCCAACCCCGCGGTGACGGGCGAAATGCAAAACGCCGCGCATTTCTGGCTGACCGAGGTCGGCGTGGATGGCTTCCGCATCGACGCGGCCAAACATCTTTTTGAAGAAGAGGGAAAGGTGGAAAACGTGGCGGCCACGCACAATTGGTTCGCAGAGTTTTATCGCGACTACAAGAGCGTTGCGCCCGAGGCCTACACTGTGGGCGAAGTGTATGGCGCGGGCGGCTTTGTTGCCAAGACCTACGAAAACCAATTGGATCACATCTTCAACTTCGAACTCGCCAGCGGATTCGTCAACAGCGTGGGCGGCGGATCGAACACGGGCATCAAGAGTGCCTACACATTTACGTTGAAGGACGCGCCCGAAGGCGATTACGCCACCTTCCTGACCAACCACGACCAGAACCGCGTGATGACCGTCCTGCGCGGCGATCTGAATAAAGCCAAAGTCGCGGCCGTGCTGCTGCTCACCGCGCCTGGAACGCCGTTCATCTATTACGGCGAAGAGATCGGCATGGCAGGCGCCAAACCCGACGAGATGATCCGCACACCCATGCAGTGGAGCGCGGACGCGGGCGCGGGTTTCACCACAGGCGCGCCATGGGAATCGCCTAATTCCGACTATGCGCAAGTCAATGTCGCCGGGCAAGAGGATAATCCCGACTCTTTGCTCAATCACTATCGCGCCCTCATCAAACTCCGCCACGAGCATGAAGCACTGAGAACGGGCGGCACCACGATGGTTGAAACAGGAAATACTGCTGTCTTTTCAGCTATTCGCAGTTCCGCGGAGGGACACATCCTCATCCTGGTGAATCTGACGGGCGCGCCAGTGTCCGATTATCGGTTGAGCCTGAAAGAGAAACTCCTGCCGAATGGCCGCATCTCCCCCTTGTTATTATTTGGTGCAGGTGAAGTTCAACCAGCAAAGATTTCCAAAGGCGGTTTCAGCGAGTACATACCTTTCGGTGAACTACCCCCCTATGGCACATTCATCCTACTGCTGAAATAAGTGGATGAAGTTGTAACGTAATTTACCAAACTGCGCCTGGCAAATGCGGGAAGAATCTCGCGGTACTGCGTAAGATGAGTTACCAAATGATGCTACGCAACCACCTTCCTCATCTCCAGCCCGTCTCCCATCGGGAGATGGTTAGGGGGATGGTGCGTAAAATGAGTCTTTAATTCTTGAACGCAAGAAATACCATGTAGACAATGGTAATCAACAACCCCAGAATCGAAATTCCGATTCCCGTCATGGCCGTTTTGCTTCGCTCAAACCGCAAACTGAGCACGCCGAGAATGATGCCCAACACGCTCATTGGCGCGCCGCAGGCAGGGACAATGCCTCCGCACAAACTCATCAGCCCCAGTGCGGCGGAGGCAAGGGCGGCAAATTTCGCAGTGCGCGGTTCGGGATCGAGACTGGCAGGGTCAGTTTCCATGTTGCAACTCCATTTAACGATTGAATTATACTATCCATGCTCATGAACAAACATCTGCGAACCATCTTTCATGTTCTGGCGGTCGCGCTCGTGATCGCCGTTGCCTTTGGACTGCGGACCCGCGCGGCGGAAAAACTGCCCATCGACTACGACGAGGATGACTACCTGCGCGCAGGTCAGGAATTTGCGCATCTCATTCGGACCTCGGACTGGCGCGGCTTTCTGGACACGAACTACCGCCCCGAACATCCGCCCCTCGCCAAGATCGCCTACGGACTGGCGTTCCTTCATCTCCCCGAACGCGCCCTCGTCTCGGATGTGGCCATCACCGACTCACCCGCCCAATACCTGCCTCCCGATCAACTCCACGCTGCGCGGACGGAAGCATCCATCTTCGGCGCGTTGACCGCAGGCTTGGTGGCGCTCGTCAACCCATTGGGCGGACTGATGCTCGCCATCCACTCGTTCACGATCAAATACACGAGTCAGGTCATGCTCGATGGACTCTCTGCCCTGCTCAGTTTAGGCACAGTAATGGCGTATGTGCAATACAAAAAGAAACAACGAACAGGGTGGATGATTACATCTGCTGTCTTGTTGGGACTAACTGCGGATTCCAAGTTTTTGCATGGCACAATCGGATTCGCCATTTTGCTGGACTGGTTCTTTCTGGCAAAGAACAACAAGGATGTAAAACGCTTTTTCAAATCGGCTTTGTTCTGGGGCCTGCTATCCATTGCGGTTTTCTTTGCCGCCAATCCGTTCCTCTGGCCGAATCCCATCGAACGCTTGCAAGTGACTCTCGACGCCGTCCGCGTCACCACGACAAACTCCAATGTGGCGAACGCGGGCTATGTGGCGTGGCAACAGTTGAATTGGCTGACCATGTCCGTGCCGTGGCCGCAAAACGGCGCCTTCATCTTTCTTGCGGATACTTTCATCGCACTGCTGGCGGTCATCGGGTTTGGTCGCCTGTGGAAGAAGGAGCGCGTCTTTGGGATTTGGATTTTGCTTGAAATCTTCATCCTCCTCGTCTGGCGGACGAAATGGCCGCAATACATCCTCATCGTCACCGCGCCGCTGGCGCTTGCCGCGGGCGAGGGAATTCTGACTCTCTGGCAACCAGTCGTTGAATGGTGGAAAAAGCGAGGGTCAGCCGTGCCCGCTCGAGGTCCCGAACGGAGCGAGGAGCGGCGCGCCCTGCCCTGGCTTATCCCTGGACTCGTTGCCTTCGCCCTGCTCACGCTGATTCCCCTCGTCTTCCAATTTGCCATCTCGCTGACAGATTTCAATTCATCGTCCCTGCGCGATGGACTTAACGGCGGAATCTGGCGCGCGGTCTGGGAGGGGTTGACGGGACAGGCTCGCGCCAGCGGGTTCGACATTTCGGCACGCTCCAACCAGGTCAACTTCACGGGACTGAATACCTTTTCCCCCGTCTTCCAATACATCTCTGGCCGCGCGGACGGATGGAGCATCCTGTACTTCAATGTGATGTGGACGGTTCTCACCGTCCTCCTGCAATGCGGACTCGGACTCGGTGCGGCTCTCCTTCTCTGGCAAAAAGGCGTGCGGTTGGGAAAATTCTGGCAGGCGCTGTTCATCCTGCCCTGGGCGATCCCCGAATTGATCGGTGCGCAGATGTGGCTCAACATCTTTCACGGCGATTGGGGCTGGCTTCGACTGGCCGCGGAAAAATTCGGCGCAGACTCGATTTTTGGCTTCGTTTCCAGCGCGCTTCACGCCAGCCCAAGTTTGTGGCTTTTGGAATTTTTGCTCCCCGCCATCTGGTATGGATTCCCATTTATGATGTTGGCCGCCAGCGCTGGACTTAAAACGATTCCACAGGAGGCGCTGGACGCCGCCGCGATGGACGGCGCGAACGCGTGGCAGACTTTCCGCGCCATCGTCTGGCCGTTGTTGACGCCGCTCATCATCCCCGCGTTGATCGTGCGCGGTATTTTCTCGTTCAATCAGTTCTACCTCTTCCAGACGTATTATTTTCAGGATGCCACCCTCGCCACGTTGTCCTACAATGTCTTCAATCCAAACAGCGGTTATAGCAACGTTTCTGGCGGATATTTTGCCGTCTCGGCAGTAATCAACATCCTCACAGTCGTTATTTTAATGATTTTTGTAACGCTCTTCAATCGTTGGAGCAGGGCAGGCGAAGGAGTGACCTATGCATAGGATTTCCTTGCTCCGTCAACTGGTCACGCAACTCGCGCTGATTGTCGTCGGGTTTTTCGTCATCCTGCCGATCTGGGGCATGATGCGCCTGGCCTTCGACGGTTCGTTGATCGGACGCCCCACCGAGTTCCGTCTCTTCCCAAAAGTTTGGGCGTTCGAGCCGTTCCTGCGCGTGCTGGATAAGCCTTATCAAAGCGTGGATTTCGCGGTCATTCTGAAAAACAGCCTGCTCGTTTCTTTCGGCGCGGCATTGATCGCCATCATCCTCGGCCTCAGTCTGGCCTACGCCTTTGCGCGTTTCCGCTTCCGAGCACAGCAAACGGGATTGTTTTCCATCCTACTGACGGCAGTCCTCCCGCCCGTCGCGTTTATGACGCCACTCTACATCATCTTTAGCATATTGCAAATCCGCACTTCCCTCTTTGCGCTTATCCTTGTCTACGCCGCGTTCGCCATGCCCTTCTGCATCTGGAACATGCGCGCTGCGTTCCAGGCCGTCCCCAGGGAATTGGAGGAAGCCGCCTTCCTCGACGGCGCGGGCGACTTCAAAACCTTCTTCTTCATCACCCTGCCTCTCGCCCTTCCCTCCATCGCGGTGGCAGGACTGATCGCCTTCCTTATGGCCTATTCCGAATTCACCCTCGGCTGGCTTTTCGTAGACAAAGCCGATAACGTCACCCTCGCCATGGCCATCTATGCCATTGTGACCAACCAATATTTGGGCGGCGCACAACCCTGGAGTTATCTTGGCTCGCTCGCCATCATCATGTCCATTCCCGTCGTCGTCATCTTCCTCATCTTCCAGCGGACATTGCTTGAGCGCATGATGTTCGGCTCGGTTGATAATTAAACTCGGAGAAAACACATGCACACCCCCCACTGGGTACAAGACGCCATCTTCTACCAAATCTTTCCCGATCGATTCGCGAAGAGTAAACGCAATCCCGCCGCATCGTTGCAATTCGAGCCGTGGGATTCGCATCCCACCCATCACGGCTTCAAAGGCGGCGACCTGTACGGCGTGGCCGAGAAACTCGATTACCTGCACAGTCTCGGAATCAACGCCATTTATTTGAATCCGATCTTCGCCTCGGCCTGCAATCACCGCTACCACACCTACGATTACTACAACGTGGACCCGCTCCTCGGCGGCAACGACGCGTTGCGCGTCCTGCTTGCAGAGGCGCATCAGCGCGGGATGCGCGTCATCCTCGACGGAGTCTTCAACCACGCCTCGCGCGGACTGTGGCAATTCCATCACGTTTTGGAAACAGGCGCGGGATCGCCCTATAAAGATTGGTTCCATTTTGACGAAGATCGCCTGCACGGAAAAAAACACTGGGGCGCGTATCCCTCCAAAGAGGAGGAGAAAGCCATCCAACGCGACGGCACTCTCAAAGCCATCGGCTATCAGGGTTGGTGGAATTTGCCCGCGCTTCCTAAATTCAACACGAACACACCCGCCGTGCGCGCCTTCCTCTTCGATGTGGCCGAGCATTGGATCAAATTCGGGATTGACGGCTGGCGGCTGGACGTTCCCGCGGAAATTGACGACGACTCGTTCTGGCAGGAATTTCGCCGCCGCGTGCGCGCCCTCAACCCCGAAGCCTACATCGTCGGCGAGATCTGGCACGAGGCCCAACGCTGGTTGCAGGGCGATCAGTTCGACGCGGTAATGAACTACCTTGTTACCGCGGCTTCGCTCAGTTTCTTCGGCGCGCGCACATTGAACTTGAAAGTCGTCCACGACGCAGGCGGCATAAAAGACCGCGTCGGCCCGATGGACGCGCCCGCCTTCGCGAACGAGTTCGACCGCCTGCTCCACCTTTACAAACCAGAGATCACGCGCTCGCAACTCAACATTCTCGACAGCCACGATATGCCGCGCTTTCTCTCCTGCGTGGGCGGCGACGCGTCCGCGCTCAAACTGGCTTGGCTGTTCATCCTCACCATCCCTGGCGCACCATGCATCTACTACGGTGACGAGATCGGTCTCGACGGGACTCACGACCCCGACTGCCGCAAGTCCTTCCCGTGGGACGAGACAAAGTGGAATCGCGGTTTGCTGGACTATCTCAAGAGCGCCATTTCCCTCCGCAAGACTCACATCTCGCTTCGGCGCGGAACGTTTGAGCGGCTCTGGTCTGCGGATGGGGTCTACGCCTTTGGGCGCGCACACGAGGGCGAGTCGCTCGTCGCCGCGTTCAACGCGTCCGAAGAGACGCGCACGCTCGAAGTCCAGCATGAAGCGAAGAGGAAACCGAAAGCATTGTTCGGCCAGCCATCGGAGATCAAATCGGACAACGGGAAAGTCCGTTTCACCATTCCTCCCCGAAGCGGAGTCGTGATCGGCTAGTCAAACGCGTCCACCACATACACGGGATGAGCTACCTCATCTCGTGTTTTGTTTTGCTTCAAAACGAATTCGACTCGACCGTGTTTTGATATACGAAGGGAAAGGTGCGCCCATGGAAAACATCGAAATGCAGGAAGTTTTGAATGCGATCAGGGCCGAACTCACTAGCAACGATCCCGCGCGGCAGGCGGATGCCATCCACAGGCTTGGCACAGTCAACTTCACCAGCGAAGCGGTCGTGAGCGAACTGGAACGACTTGCACTCCACGCACAGGGAGAAGTGCAAAGCCTGGCGCTGGCCGCGTTGAAATTGGCGTCCAGCCAATACGTGAAGGCGCAAAAGGCAGACCTGCCCAGGTTCACGCGCGAATTGATTTTGAAAGAAGTGGACAAGTGGGAAACAAACGGCTATGTGGAGAGCGTGCAGGCGGAGGTGATCCGCCGCCAGTATGATTTTGATTTCGGGCCTGCCGCGCCGAAAGCGATTGAGCCTGCCGCGGTCTCTGCCTCTGTCCCCGCGCCGCGCGCGCCTGCCGCGCCAACAGTGCCGCGTCCCTCGCTCGCGCAAACTATCTTTAGCGAAACCAGCGTCAAAATATACCTTTACCTCGGCGCGTTCTTCGTCATTGCCGCGGCCGCCATTTGGGCCGTCGTGAGACCTGAGGCCCGCCTGCCTGTTCTGATGGCGGCGACCCTTGCCTTTGCCGCGGGCGCAGTGTTTATCAAGAAACGTCTGCCCCTCCCCAGTTTCGTGCTGTTCATCGTCTTCTCGTTCCTGCTCCCGATTGACGCCAACGTCATCGCCGACTCGCTCAACCTGTCGGCGCAGGGCAACGAAGCATATTGGACGGTCGTCTTCGTGTTGATGGCAGTCCTCTGGGCGCTCGGCACGTGGTTTTATTCCTCCCGCTTGTTCAGTGTTGCGGCCTTTTTCTCGCTCAGCCTTGCCGTCTTGCGCTTCGGTGAAATTTTCGACGCGCCCACCGATTGGAATGTCTTCTCCATGTCCATCAGCGTCCTTCTCGGGCTGTTTGGTGTCCGCCTGCTTCAAGCCTGGAAAGATCGTAAGTTCGCCCTGCCGCTTTTTCTGCTGGCGCAATTCTTCCAATTCGTACTTCTGTTCGTCTCTCTCTTTTCGGTGATCGAGAATAACTGGATCGGCTCGCCGCCGAGCGATTGGACCGCATCCGCGCTGACGTGGATCCTCGCCGCCTCTTTCTACGTCGCCAGCGACATCCTCGTCCCGTTCGTTCTCTTCCCGTGGTTGGCGGCCGCCTCGCTCTTCCTCGTCCCATGGCTGGCACTGTCGGCGCTGGACGCGCCCACGCGCGTACAAATCGCAGGGTACGCGGTGTGGGGTGCACTCGCCGCGCTCGCAAGCGAATTTGTTTATCGCCGCGCCCGCCCCGCGTGGATAAAGTACCACTTCCCCTTGCTGGCTCTGTCTCTGGCGCTGTTTTTCATCTCCATTGTTTGGGCATTGCTCGAAAAAATCGAATACGGGTTCGCCGCTTTTCTCGCCACAGGCATCGTTTACACGGTGCTCCACATCTCGCGCCCGCGCTGGTATGTGTGGATGACTGCCCTATTAGCGGGGCTTGGCGCATATTTCACTTTCTACGCCCTGCCGTTCATGCAAAACACAGATGTGTATTTCGGCTACAAATTGCTCGGCGCAAGCCTGTTTCTCCTGATTCCCGAATTGTTCTTTAAAGAACCTCTTACCTTTGCGCGTGCCTGGAACTGGCCGCCTGTTGCGCTCGGAGTCTTGCTGACCTTCTTCAACCTACTAACAGCCTCCCTGGTCCCTGTGGCGAATGAAAGCCAATTCGGCAATACCGCCGTCATCCTTGGGACGTACACGCTCCTATTTACAGGGTACGCCCTGCGATTCAAGCAACCCATCCTGGGGTATTTCGCCGCCGCCTCCGCCGCCCTGACAGTGGTTTACACCCTCCAACATTTCGAACGCGACTGGTGGCTTCCCGCGCTGACGGCGCTGGCAGTCGTCTATTATGCGGCCGGTTTCTTCCTCGCGCGCCGCGAAGAAACAAAACCCTGGGGCGCGATGCTCGTTATCAGCGGGCTGGCATTGGGCGGGCTTGTCTCGGCGCTGGCGCTCACCGCGAGAAAAGAAACTGGCGGTTGGTACGCTCTCGTTATCGCGGCTTTGTTTCTCGTGGAGATGTTCACACGCAAAAACGGCTGGCTGGAAATATTCGCCGAATCCATTTTGAGCATTGCGCTAATCCTCATCTTGAACGATTTCAATGTGTGCGAAATTTCCCCGTACATTTTTGGACTGAGCCTGCTCTGGCTTGTCTGTGACGCGGTCTTTAAACTGACTTTCCAATCGAGGAAATTAGAGTTTGCCGCGAAAATCATCGGCGGGGCGCTCACTGTCGCGGCCGCGGTTTTCCTGACTGCCGAACTCGCCTCGCGCGTCTCGGTAATTTACTTCGGAATCTACGCCGTCTTCTTCGCGATCTATGCCTGGCTGAACAAAAATCCGCTCATCGGTTATGTCTCTACGTTCTTCCTCGCGCTGACAGTCTACTTCGGCCTGGAGGCGGCAAATATCAACGAGTGGATATTCCCGCAGATCGCGCTCGCGACGGTCTACTACGCGGCGGGATTCACCCTCCGCCGCGCGGACAAAACCAAAGGCTGGGACTCGATGCTCCTCTTCAGCGGACTCGGACTCGGCACGTTCGTTGCCCTGCTCGCGCCATCTCAAATGGGCGGACTGGAGAAGTCCATCCCGATTGCCATCGCGGCCACCTTCTACGCGGCAGAGGCCTTCGCGCGCAAAAACATCTGGCTGGGATTCCCCGCCAACGGCCTGTACCTGATGTCCTACTTTGTGATCCTGGGCGAGTTGAAGGTGGACGAGCCGCAATTCTTCTCTGTGGGCGCGGCCGCGCTCGGGCTGCTGCAACATTACCTGCTCCGACGCGCAGAGCAAAAGACTGCGGCATTTTTCATGGGCATGGTCTCGCAACTGGTTTTGCTTGGTACATCCTACATTCAGATGATCAATACGGGAGAATTGAAATACTTCTTCCTGCTCCTCTTCCAGTTCCTTGCCATGTTGGCCTATGGGATCGTCGTTCGCTCCCGCAGTCTCATCATCACGCCGATTGCAATTGTCGTGATGGCGACGTTGACGATTCTCTACAACGCGCTGAAAGACCTCCAATTGGTATTCATCATCGGCATCACCGGCCTGATCCTGCTGGCGCTTGGCATCCTGGCCGTGGTCATGCGTGAACGGATCACCAATCTCGCTGAGCGCTTCAATGATTGGGACGCGTAACTATCCCCAAACCATCTTCACCAACTCGGGCAACACTTCTCCCGATTTTCCCTGCAAAAAGAAATCCGCCTTCGCTGTGAGCGGCGTCGGTTCGAGATTGACCTCAACGACAACCGCTCCTTTGTTTCTCGCCGCGAACGGAAGCGCCGCGGCAGGCTGGACGAGTCCCGACGTGCCGACGGACAGGAACACCTGGCAACCTCGCGCCGCCTCCACCGCCGCTTCCAATTCGGACCTCGGGAGGGATTCGCCAAACCAGACCACATCTGGCCTGAGCATTCCCCCGCACCCCGCGCAACGCGGCATATCCCCATTCTCATCCCATGCTTCGGCATATTCCCCGCACTCCGAGCAACGGACGCGCTGGATGTCTCCATGCAGTTCGAGCAGATTCCGATTGCCCGCCTTTCGATGCAACCCATCTACATTTTGTGTGATGAGCGTAAATTGCGAGACGCGTTTCTCCATCTCCACCAGCGCGTAGTGACCCGCGTTCGGTTCCACGCCGCGGACCTTTTCGCGGCGCATCGCGTACCAGTCCCAGACGAGTTTCGGGTCACGCGCGAACGCCTCGGGTGAGGCCAAATCTTCGGGCTTATACTGCGCCCATAGTCCCGTCTGCGCGTCGCGGAAGGTTCGGAGTCCCGATTCCTGTGAGACGCCCGCCCCCGTCAACGCGGCGACGCGTTCGGCTTGTCGAAGGACTCGAATGAGAATGTCGGGAAATTCTGTCATATCAAAAACCCTTGGCTGTATTGTACAATACTTGGGAGGAGAAAACCATGAAACAAAAAATGCTTCTGCTCCTTGCGACCGTCCTGCTCACGCTGGCCTGTCTCGGTGCGCCACAACCAACCGCACCGCCCGTCAACGATTCTGCCGCGACACCTGAGGCCGTTCCATCGGCAACCGCCCTGCCCGAACCGCTTGGCGAACTGAAAATCGCCTACATTCTCGACGGCAATATCTGGTTTTGGAGCGAGACCACTTCCGCGCGGCAACTCACCAGCGAGGGCAACACTGAACGACTGAAAATATCAGACGATGGGGCGGTCATCGTTTACCCGCGTGGACAAAGCCTGTGGGCCGTCAATGCGGACGGGTCGTTACCGCGTCTTTTGGTGGATGTCCCTGCCTACGCAAACCCCATTCTGCCTGAGCGCGGTGCAGGATTAACACTATTCCTCAGTCATTTTGATTTTCAACCAAACACGCACTGGGTTTATTTCGCCACCGCATGGGGAGGAGAAAAACCCATTATCCAATCCAGGGATTTGCATCGCGTGAATGCAGATGCGCCAACTCCGCAGATGTTGCTTGATAGAGATGGCGGGACAGTCACCTTCTCAACCGATGGGAATTTACTGGCGCTTGCCTCGTTGACCAGTATCAAAGTGGTCCATGCAGACGGAAGCGGGCTGGCCACCGCGCTTTCCTATCCTGTCATTTCCACTATGGTAGATTACATTCCACAAGTAGTTTGGCTATCAGACGGAACAGGTTTCTACACCGCCATCCCAAATGATGATGGCGGAAAAAGCAAATACCTATTTGTCTCCGCGGGAGGAAATTTTTCGGCGCAACTTGCGGAATATGAAGGAAGCATACTTGTCATTTCCCCTGATGGATTGAAAGTCGCTTATGTCAAGCGCACCGCCAACACGGACGAATTACACATCATCGAGGCATCCACTACCGACACAATCATTGCATCCTACGAGGATGCGCCCATACTCGTCCCGTGGGGTTGGTCGCCAGATTCGAAGCGCGTCGTCTTCTCGAATGCCCATCCCATGCTGTTGCTGACGGCTGGGGTCGGTATCCCTCCATCCCCGTTGACCGAAGCCATCTCACCCTATTCCTTACGCTGGGTTGATGCGGAGCATTTCATCTTTTTCCGCGAGGGGAACCTGCTCATCGGGCAGATAAATAATCCCGAAACAATTTTGATTGCTTCGGGATTCTCCAATCAGGCAGAACCAAAGGAGTACGATTTCGTCGTCAACCCCTGAACAGGCCCTTGCTACTTGTCCCCCGCCAACAGGTCACGGAGTTGATCGAGCAGGAGTTGGATCTCGTCCCGTTCCTCGATGGAAGACTGAAGGGATGTACGGAAGGACGGCTTCTCCGCTTCGGACAGAGTCTGCAACATCGATTCGGTCCGCGCGATCTGCGCCACCTTCTGCTTCAACTTGGTCTCCAATCTGGTGCGGTACCCCTCGTAGAATTTACGCGCATCCAGCGGCTTGCTGTCGGCGATCATGCCGCGCGAGATGAGTTCAGCGACGGTCTTCAGCAACTCTTCAATGACAATGGGTTTTTCGAGGAAGCGCGTCACGCCAATGGCGGCGGCGAATTCCTTGTCTTCGGGGGTGACATAAGTGGCCGAAAGGAAGATGACGGGGATGCCGCGCGTATCGGGATTGATCCGCAGTCTATGGACGAGGCTGAATCCGTCCATTTCGGGCATCAAAATATCGGTAATGATGAGCGCGGGACGTTCTTTTTGGATGGCTTCCAGCGCTTCACTTCCATTGCGCGCGGTGACCACACGATATCCTTTGAACGTGAGGGTGACATCCAGCAGTTGCAGGGTATCGGGGATGTCTTCCACAACCAATAAAGGGCCTGTCGAATTTTTCATAAAGCTATTCTATTCCCATTTCAAGGATTTGTGCAACTGAAAATCAGGATTGCGGGGACTCCGTTTGAGAGGCGTTATATTCATTGTGAACAAGTTCAATGTTGGCGGCTTTTAGAAAGCTCAACGCGTTCTCGTCCATACGATACGCTTCTCCATAGACAATGCGCGTGATACCCGCGTTGATGAGCGCCTTGGTGCAATTGATGCACGGCAGGTGCGTGACATAGCACGTCGCGCCCTTCGTCGAGACGCCGTGCAACGCGGCCTGGATGATGGCATTCGTCTCCGCATGGATGGTGCGGACGCAGTGACCGTCCACCATGAGATGGCCGATCTCGTCACAGTGAGCCTGTCCCGCAGGCGAGCCGTTGAATCCTGTGGTCAGGATACGTTTGTCCAGCACCAGCACACAGCCGACCAGGGCACGGTCACAGGTGCTGCGCTCGGAGACAGCATGGGCAATTTTCATGAAATAGGAGTCCCAATCGGGGCGCATGTGAATTCCTCATCAAAAGTTTTTGTGATTATAACAAGCCCTACTGCTTTTTTTCCCGATCCAGCCACAACTCACGATATTTTCGATTCCAGTCAATCGTAAATCGGACGGCGATGACCAGTCCCGAGAACGCGGCCAGCCAGAGAACGTCGCCGCGCAGGCCAAACAGCCAGAGAACCAGCGGCACAACCAGACCTGTCACAACACTGGCGCGGGCCGAGTGACGGATGAGGAGCACCAGAAGAATCAACGTCCCGAAGGCGAGAAGAAATGCCAGCGGAGAAACAGCGATCAAACCGCCGCCCATGGTTGCCAACCCCATCCCGCCGCGGAATTGGGCAAAGACGGGCCAGCAGTGTCCCGCGACAGCCAGGGAACCCGTCAGCGCGAGCGACCAGCCCGAAAGTCCCGCCTGACGCGCCAACCAGACGGCGAGGAATCCCTTGCCGAGGTCCAGTACGAGAACGAGCGCGCCAGCGAGCCATCCCGCTTGTCGAATCGTGTTGGTGGTCGTCACGTGACCCGAACCCGCGTCGCGCACGTCCACCCCTTTGACGAGGCGCGTGATCCACAAGGCGAACGGAAGGGAACCGAGCAGGTAACCAAGAAGCCAATAGGCGGGATATATCAGGGACATTTTGCCTCCAAATTTTCCCCATTATAAGGCTTTCTGGTATAATCCCCGCCCGTGACTGGTCCTGCTCAACGGTTTACGCTGTAGGCACGGAGACCTGCGCAGTGCGGGTGAAAGTCCCGCCATAATCTACAGAAAGGAAGCACACGTCATGCCGCTCGATAAGGAAGTTAAGACCAAGGCGATTGAGGATTTTCATCGCCACGCGACCGACACAGGTTCACCCGAAGTACAGATCGCGATCCTGACGAATCGAATCACCCAGTTGACCGAGCACCTGCGCGCGAACAAACACGATGAATCGTGCCGCCGCGGCCTGCTCCAAATGGTGGGACAGCGCCGAAGGTTGCTGGCCTACCTGCGCAAGACGGGGTATCCGCGTTACCTGGAAGTTACGGAACGCCTGAACCTCCGCCGCAAGTAAGTCGAAGTAAGACCCTAAAGGTCTACCAGACCTTTAGGGTCTTTGTTAACCGCCGCTCGTCAGGAATTGAATAGTGTTGGCAAGCCAATTGCCGCCGCTCTTCAGTCCCTGACATAAAGGCGGAAAGTTGATAGGGGCAGGGTTCACCTGCCCAAGGCGGGGAGCCCCCGCCCCAACAGGAGAAAAAAAATGAAACCTGAAACAAAACGTTACACAGCGACCGTCGGATCGCGCACCGTCACATTCGAGACGGGCAAACTGGCCGCGCAAGCAGGCGGCGCGGTGACCATCGCGCTCAACGACACCATCGTCTTCGCGGCCGCCACCATGGGCGGCGTGCGCGAAGGCATTGACTTTTTCCCCCTCCAGGTGGAATACGAAGAACGCCTCTACGCGGGCGGAAAAATCCCCGGTTCGTTCTTTCGACGGGAAGGCCGTCCTGGCACCGACGCCATTCTCACCGCCCGCCTGACCGACCGTCCCCTGCGCCCACTCTTCCAACATGGAATGCGCAATGAAGTGCAGGTGATGATGTTCTCGCTCTCGTCTGACGGCGAAAATCCGCTGGACGTGCTGGCCATCAACGCCGCCTCCGCCGCGATCATGATTTCCGATATTCCATGGGGCGGACCTGTCGGCGCTGTCCGTGTGGCGCGCGTGGATGGACAGTTCATCGCCAACCCGACCTTCAAAGAAATGGACGCGTCCGACCTCGACCTTCGGCTGGCTGGCACCAAAGACGCCATCCTCATGGTGGAGTGCGCCGCGAACGAAGTCCCTGAAGATATCATGGCCGCCGCGCTCGATTTCGGTCACCAAGCCATTCAGCCGCTGGTGGAAGTGCAACTCAAGATGCAGGCCGAAGTTGGCAAACCCAAGCGCGAGCCGACTCTCAACACGCCAAACGCCGATTTGCAAAAGAAAGTTTTGGATCGCGTCAGCGCGGCGATGACCGACCTGCTCGACAAGCCCCTTTCCAAGAATGAATTCTACGGCGGGATGACGACCCTCAAGGATGAAATCGTCGCCGAATTTTGCACCGTCCCCGCGGGCGCGTCCGCGGCGGACTACCCGACACTGGCCTCCGTCCGAGAGGCGTTTGACCAGGCTGAGGGGACCATCGTCCGCGAGCGCATCCTCAGCCAGGGAAAACGTCCCGATGGCCGCGGTCCCGCGGACATCCGCCCGATCTGGTGCGAGGTGGGACTCTCCCCGCGCGCACACGGTTCTGGCATCTTCACCCGCGGCGAGACGCAAGTCCTCTCGCTCGCGACGCTTGGAACTTTGGGCGAGGCGCAGGAACTGGATAACCTCGGCCCCACCGACTCCAAACGCTACATGCACCACTACAACTTCCCACCGTTCAGCACGGGCGAGGTGAAGCCTCTTCGAGGCCAGAGCCGCCGCGAGGTCGGGCATGGAGCGCTGGCAGAACGCGCGCTCGAACCCGTCATCCCCGCGGAAGAGTCGTTCCCGTACACCCTGCGCGTCGTATCCGAAGTCCTGGCGTCGAACGGATCGTCCTCAATGGCCTCCGTCTGCGGATCCACACTGGCCTTGATGGATGCGGGCGTACCGATCAAATCTCCCGTCGCTGGCGTGGCGATGGGACTCGTCACCGACGATTCTGGTCGTTACAAAATTCTCACCGACATTCAGGGCGCGGAAGATCACCTCGGCGACATGGATTTCAAAGTGGCTGGAACCGCCAAGGGCATCACCGCCCTGCAAATGGACATCAAGATATCTGGCCTGAGCGCGCAGATGATGAAAGAAGCGCTGGAGCAGGCGAACACGGCGCGCATGTCTATCATGGACAAGATGCTCGAAGTCATTGACCAGCCGCGCGCAGAGTTGAAACCGCACGCGCCGCGCATCATCACCGTGAAAATCCCTGTGGAAAAGATCGGCGCGCTGATCGGCCCGGGTGGAAAGAACATCCGCGCGTTGCAGGAAGAGACGGGGACGAAGATTGATGTGCAGGAAGACGGCACGGTCTACATCGCGTCCACCGAAGGCATTGGCGCGAAAGAGGCCGAGGAGCGCGTCAAATCGCTGGGCGAGAACGCGGTCATCGGCAACATTTACACGGGCAAGGTTGTCCGCATCGCGGACTTCGGCGCGTTCGTGGAGATTCTTCCCGGTGTGGACGGCCTCGTCCACATTTCGCAACTCGATAGCGAACGCGTCAATAAAGTGGAGGATGTAGTCGGTATGGGCGATGAGATCACTGTGATGGTGACGAATATCGATCCTGCTGGCAAAATCCGTCTCTCGCGGCAGGCCGTGCTCGAAGGCTGGACAGCCGAGGAAGCGCGCGAGCGTGACAATGGTGGTGGAAGCCGCGGCCCGCGCCCGGGCGGAGGTCGGGGCGGGGACCGAGGCGACCGTCGCGGCGGTGATCGCGGCGGACGCGGCGGCGGCCGCGACCGTCGGTAACCGGGGATCAACAAGCAAGCGGACGGAGGCGACTTCGTCCGCTTTTTCGCGCTAAACTTCGCATCCCATGATTTTGAAACTCACCTCTCTCTATCGCGAATATCCGCGGCAATACTGGCTGATGATCGCGGGCCTGGTACTCGCCACCGCGGGCGGGAGCATGATCTGGCCGTTCATGCTGATCTACGCCAGCGGAAAACTGAACCTGCCGCTCAGCACCGTGGCGGCGCTCATCTCCATCAACGCGGGGACGGGGCTGTTCTCATCCATCATCGCGGGGACGCTCGCCGACAAGATCGGCCGCAAGGTGGTGATGAACATCAGCCTGACGATGACGGGCATCGCCTACCTGCTCCTGATGCGCGCCGAAACGTATCCGCAATTTGTGGCCTTGATGGTGATGATCGGGCTGTCGAACCCGCTTTATCAGGTGGGAGCGGATGCCATGCTGGCCGACCTCATCCCATCCGAGAAGCGCACCGACGCGTACGCCATCAACCGCATCGCCGTCAACGCCTCGTTCGCGCTCGGACCCGCCGTCGGCGGCTTCCTCGCAACGCGTTCCTACGATCTCGCCTTTTACGCCGCCGCCACGGGGTTCCTCGCCTATTCCATCCTGCTCTTCTTCCTCGCGCGCGAAACACTGGATAAAACCGAACACCCAGCAACCGAGGCGAACGCCCCCCGCGGCGGCTATCTCACCGTCCTGCGCGACGCGAAATACATGGGGTTCGTTGTGCTCATCGGCCTCGGCCTGATCGCCCCTACCATGCTGTGGATTCTGATGCCCGTCTACGCCAAGACCAACTTCGGCTTACCCGAGGCGCTCTACGGCTGGATTCCCACCACGAACGCGGTCATGTGCGTCTTCGTGCAGTATTCCGTCACGCGCATCACGCGCAATTACCGCACGCTCCCCGTTGTGGCAGTCGGCATGTTGATCTACGCGCTGGGCGCGGGGTCGGTGGCGCTGATGACGGGCTTCTGGGGATTCTGGCTGAGCATGGTCATCCTGACCTTCGGCGAACTGACGCTCGTCCCCACCTCGAGCAAATAT
>QZIJ01000014.1 GCA_003598975.1 Anaerolineaceae bacterium
ATCCTCGTATTGGCCTCCAATTCCCCGCGCCGAAAGGAACTGCTCGCGCTGGGCGGATGGCCGTTCGAGATCATCGTCGCAGATGTGGACGAGACGCCGCGCGCGAACGAATCGCCGCGTGACTACGTCTTACGTCTCGCGGAGGAGAAGGCGCGCGCCTCGTCCCTGCGGGCGGACGTGTCGCAGGTAGTCCTCGCCGCGGATACCACCGTCGTGGACGGGGACGCGATTTTGGGCAAACCCGCCGACCCGTCGGAGGCGAAGCGCATGCTCCGTCAACTGCGCGGACGCGTCCATCAAGTCCTCACGGGCATTGCCGCGTTGCGCGTCAACGACGGTCATCTCGTGCGCGATGTCTGTGTCACCGATGTGCCGATGCGTAATTACAGCGACGCGGAGATCGAATCGTACGTCGCCAGCGGCGACCCGCTCGACAAGGCCGGCGCGTACGCCATCCAGCACGCAGACTTCAACCCTGTTGCAACCATGGCGGGTTGTTATGCCAGCGTGATGGGACTGCCGCTCTGCCACGTGACGCGCCTGCTGGCGCAAATGGATGTGCCCGCACAAGCGGATGTGCCTGCCCATTGCCAGAAATTCTTAACTTACTCGTGTCCCGTTTTTGCCGACATTCTGCGCGGCGCCTGATTGGAAAGGAACGAATGAAACTGTTTCGCTGGTTAGCATCTGCCGTTGTGATTCTACTTCTCGCGGGTTGCGCCACCGGGAATGGCATTATGCCATTCTTCCCCACCCCCACACCCCTGCCGCCGCCGCAGGTGGGCATCACCCGCGCTCCCGACGCGACGCCCGCGCTGACTGCCTTTCTCGACGCGCTGAAAAACAATGACTACGCCGCGATGTACACCGTGCTGGACAATGCCTCGCAGGCCATCATCACAGCAGAGGACTTTGCGACGCGCTATCGCGAAGCGTTGAACACCCTCAGCGCATCCAGCCTGGACTTTGAGGTGGGCGCGGCCACGACCAGCCCCGTCGCCGCCCAGATCCCCTTCCGCGTCATCTACCACTCCACCCTGGCCGGTGACATCGCCCGCGACTTTACCGCGCGGCTGGGACTCGAAGACGGCCAATGGCGCCTCGCCTGGGACGAGAGCCTGATCCTACCCGAACTGGCGGGCGGCAACCGCATCGTGCTCGATTGCCGCGCGCCCGCCCGCGGCGACATCTACGACCGGGCCGGCGAATCCCTCGTCACCGAGACGGAAGCGGTCGCCCTCGGCGTAGACACAAGCACCGTCAACTTCGACCGTCTCTTCGACCTTACTTACGAACTCTGGCGGCTGACGGGAGTGAACCCCGAGTCCCTGTCCAACCAAATCGTCGCCTCTGGGCGGGGTTGGTACATCCCCGTCGGGACGACATCCAGAGAAGAGGGTGAACGCCTGCTGAGCATGGAATTCAGCGGGCTGGTGACGAATCCCTACACCTCGCGTTACTACGCCAACAGCGGCACCGCCTCGCAGACCATCGGCTACACCTTGAGCATCTTCCCCGAAGATTTGGACAGGTATAAACGCGATGGCTATTGCGGCAACGAACGCGTCGGCCAGATCGGCGTGGAAAAAGCGGAGGAGGATTTCCTCGCGGGCGAACACGGCGGCACGCTTTACATCGCCGATCCGCAGGGACAGATCATTGCCAACCTCGCGCAGAAAGAGGAAAAACCGTCCAGCGATGTGTATTTGACGCTCGATAAGAATCTGCAAAACTATGCCGAGCAGGCGTTGGCTGGGTTCACCGGCGCGGTGGTGGTGATCGAACGCGACACCGGCCGCGTGCTGGCGCTGGCATCGTCGCCCGGCTTCGACCCCAATCTATTCGACTCGAACAATTTCAACAACGGCTACATGGTGAACAACCTGCTCAACGACGCGGAACGCCCCATGTACAACCGCGCCACACAAGGACAATATCCGCTCGGCTCGGTCTTCAAGGTCATCACCTTCTCGGCCGGCCTCGAAAGCGGACTCTTCCTGCCCGAAACCACCTACGATTGCCAGTATGACTTTACCGAAATCCAGGGGCAGGTGCTGCACGACTGGACCTGGGATCATTGCCAGAGCCGCGTCCGCAACGGGCTGTTCTGCGACACATCCGATAGCGTGCCATCCGGTCTGCTCACCCTGTCCGAAGGGTTGATGCGCTCGTGCAATCCCTGGTTCTATCACATCGGCCTTGACCTCTATCGCAACAACCGCAGCGGCGACATTGCCGCCATGTCGCAGGCGTTTGGACTGGGCGCGCCAACCGGCATCGTCGGTGTGGAAGAGGAACCCGGGCAGATACTCATCCCCGGCAGTGAACTGGAAGCCACCAACCAGGCAATCGGTCAGGGAGACGTGCTGGTCACGCCGCTTCAGGTGGCGCGCTTCATGGCCGCCATCGGAAACGGCGGCACGCTTTATCGTCCGAAACTGATCGAAAAGATCGTGGATGTCAACGGGAATGTCATCGAATCCTTCCAACCCGAAGTCGTCGGCACGCTCCCCATCCAGCCAGACCGCCTGAAGGCCCTACAGGACGCGATGATCAACGTCATCTTCAACACGCGCGGCACGGCCAACTTCCGCCTGGTGCGGCAAACTAGTTTCAACTTCCCGGCCGCGGGCAAGACCGGCACCGCCGAGTCCAACATCCAGGGATTGCCACATGCCTGGTTCGCAGGCTACACCTACGGCACGTACAACGGCAAGCCCGATATCGCCGTAGCAGTCATCGTAGAATATCAAGGCGAAGGTTCCGATTACGGCGCTCCCATTTTCAACCGCATCCTCGAAACGTATTACCTGGGACGGCCGCAGAGACTATACTGGTTCGAATCCGCCTTCGGAATCACGCGCACGCCCACGCCGTTGGGCGGCATCCCCACCCGAACTCCGAGGCCGTAAAACAAACGCCGTGACCGATTTCCTTTCTGGTTTGATCATCCGCGCCCAATCTGGTTTCTTCACTGTGGAGACCGGTGCGGGCGCGGTCGTGTGTGGACTGCGCGGGCGCCTCAAGCGCGGACCTCGGGACGGCGACCTCGTGGCAGTGGGCGACCGCGTCCGAATCACGCGCCTCGCTGACGGGTCCGGTGTGATCGAGGAGATCGAAGAGCGGACACGCTCCATCGTCCGTCTCGACCCGCGTCCACAGGGAATCTATCAACAGATTCTGCTGGCGAATTGCGACCAGGCCGTCTTCGTCTTCGCCTGCGCGCATCCCAACCCCAAACTGCGCATGCTCGACCGTTTCCTCGTCATCGCCGAAAAACAAAAGATACCGTCCATCATCGTCGCCAATAAAATTGATCTGGCTGACGATCCGAAAAATATTTTTGGACTGTATGAGACCATTGGCTACCGCGTGATTTATACATCCGCCGAAACTGGCGCGGGCGTGGACGAGTTGCGCGCCGCGCTTGCAAACAAACTCAGCGCGCTGGCTGGGCCGAGCGGCGCGGGCAAATCATCCCTGCTCAACGCGTTGCAGCCTGGGTTGGGACTGGCCGTGAACGAGATCAGCGAGGCGATGGGTAAAGGCAAACACACCACCGTGTCGCGGCAACTGCATCCGCTCGCGGAGGGAGGCTACGTAGCCGATACGCCCGGCTGGAAGTCGCTCGCGCTGTGGGACACCGAGCCCGAGGAGATGGACGCCTATTTCCCCGAACTCGCGCCGCTGGCGGCCGCATGCCAGTTCAGCGACTGTTCACACACGCACGAGCCGGGTTGCGCTGTACTCGCCGCGCTCAAAGAGGGAAAAATCCATGCGGAAAGATATGATTCGTATTTAAGGTTGAGGGCGGGGCAGGAATAATAACTGGTAATTGGGGATTTACCATTTACCAATTACGATTTACGATTGTCGCTGATGACTGCAAACTGGAATCTCCTCGGACACAACTGGGCTGTGGACATGCTTCGCCGCCACATCGCAACGGGCGAGGCACGTCACGCCTATCTTTTCGCGGGGCCAGGTGGATTGGGACGCCGCTCCCTCGCCCTGGCGTTTGCCCGCGCCTTGAACTGCACCAATCCGCCCGCGCCCGGCGATTTCTGCGGACAATGCCGCGACTGCAGACAGATTGCCGCGAAACAACACCCTGATTTGAGCATCGTTGAACCTACCATCAAAGACCCCGATGACCGCAACGCGTTAATCCCCGCGCAGTATGGAGAGATCCGCATTTCACAAATTCGCGATCTCCAGCGGATGATCAACCTCAAGCCCTATCAAGGCAAATACAGAGTGGTGGTTGGCGAACGATTCAACCAAGCCAACACCGAAGCATCGAACGCTTTTCTGAAAACCCTCGAGGAGCCTCCTGCTCAGGTCGTTTTATTGTTGACAACAGACAACCCTGAATCCCTTTTGCCCACCATCGTTTCGCGCTGTGAGGTGCTACGACTGCGTCCTCTCCCCATCGAAGAAGTCCAAAGAGAGTTAGAGAGGAGAGGAACGGAGAGCCATCAGGCAGAGTTGATCGCGCACATCAGCGGCGGACGCCCGGGCTACGCGTTCCGACTCGCCGAAGACCAATCCCTGCTTGAGTTTCGCCAGCAGAGATTGGATGACTTGCAAAGACTCTTATCATCCTCGCGCGTGGACAAGTTCGCCTACGCTGAAAAACTCGCCAAAGATAAAGACGCGATGCGCCAAACCTTCCTCGTCTGGGAATCGTTCTGGCGGGATGTATTCCTGCACGCATCCAAAGCGGATTCTCCGCTTGCGAACGTGGACCGCGCCGAGGAGATCGACTCGCTCGCGGCGCGGCTGAACATGTCCGCGGCGCGTCAACGCGTGAACGAGGTCGAGCGCGCCCTCCAGCAAATGGAACGGAACGTCAATGCAAGATTACTGGCTGAAGTCTTATTGTTGAACTGGAGTTGATCCCCCATGTGCCGAAGCATTAAGCCCCTGCGCCTGCCCGACCGCCCCGCGAGCGAAGAAGAGATCCATGAAGCCGCGTTGCAATACGTGAGAAAAGTGAGCGGGTATCGCAAGCCGTCCAAAGCGAATCAAGCCGCGTTCGAGGCCGCCGTCGCCGAGGTGGCCGCGGCGACGCGCAAGATGCTGGATCGACTGTCCACGGCCAAATCAGCGTGACGATTAAACTCTTCTGGCAGAATCCCTACCTCACCCGCCTCGACACCCGCATCACCCGCGTGGACGGGAATGAAATCACCCTAGCGGAGACGATCTTCTACGCCTTCGCGGGCGGACAGGAAAGCGATCACGGCACCATCGGCGGGTGGCGCGTCGTTCAGGCACGCAAAGAGGGGAAGGAGATTATCTACACTTTGGAGGAAGGTCACGGACTCAAAGCCGGCGATGCGGTCACGATGACGATTGACTGGGAGCGGAGATATCGTCTCATGCGTCTGCACTTCGCGGCGGAATTGGTTTTGGAATTGGCGTATCAGAATCTGAAGGGAATCGAAAAGATCGGCGCGCACATTTCGGCAGATAAAGCGCGTGTGGATTTCAGGTGGGATGAAAACATCTCAGCCGCGATTCCGCTCCTCGAAACGGCGGCCAACAAAATCGTCGAGAAAGACGCGGCCATCGTCAGCGCGTACAGCGACGAGGCGAAGGAACGTCGCTATTGGGAAGTGACAGGCTTTGCGCGCGTCCCCTGCGGCGGCACGCATCTGAAACGGACGGGCGAGGTCGGCAAAATCCAGTTGAAGCGAGATAACATCGGCAAGGGCAAGGAACGCATCGAGGTTCAAATATTGCCATGAAAGTTGCTTGACCCGACTCGGATTGTGCATTAAAATACCGTCCGCCTTGCCTCTGTAGCTCAGTGGATTAGAGCGTTTGGTTGCGGACCAAAAGGTCGCGTGTTCGAGTCGCGCCAGAGGCGCCATGTTGAGGAGCGGAGACCCGCTCCTTTTTTCTTGCCATGCAAAAACAAATTCTTTTGACAAACGATGATGGGATTCAATCCCCTGGACTGTGGGCCGCGGCCGAGGCTTTGTCTACGCTCGGATACGTGACCGTGGCCGCGCCGCGCAACCAGTCTTCGGGGATGGGGCGCAGTCTTCCTGGGACCTCAGACGGGATCATCCAACCCGAGACTTTGGTTGTCCACGGACAGGAATGGACGGTGTACGCGGTGGGAGGAAGTCCGGCGCAGGCAGTGTTGCACGCCATCCTTGAGATCATGCCGCAAAAACCCGACCTGATGGTCTCGGGCATCAATTACGGCGAAAACATTGGCACGGGCGTTACCATCTCTGGGACGGTGGGCGCGGCCATGGAGGGCGCGGCGCTGGGGTATCGTGCTCTGGCTGTTTCATTGCAAACCGACCAGAAGTATCACCTGTCCTATTCGCGCGACGTGGAATTTGCCGCGGCCGCGCAATTCACTTTGAAATTCGCGCGCATGTTGCTGGAGAAGCAATTCCCCGAGGATGTTCAACTGCTGAAAGTGGAAGTGCCATCAGACGCAACGATTGAAACCCCGTGGGAGATCAGCCGCCTGACGCGTCAACGCTATTACGAGCCGCTCAAACCCGAACGTACCTCCTGGAACGTGGCGGCCAATGTCGGCTACCGCGAGGCGGCGCGTCTGGAAGACGAGGCCGAGGACACCGACGCCTATGTGATGCGGAAAAAACGCCGCGTGGCTGTCACGCCGCTCAGCCTCGACTTGACGTCGCGGGTGGATCTGTCCGCGCTCGAAAAGTTCATGCGGGAATGAAAAACAGGCCGTGAGGCCTGTTTTTTTTCTACAGATGTGGCGAAAGTTTCGCCACCAGTTTGTCCTTGGGCTGGAAGCCGGTGAAGCGCTCCTGCAATTTTCCGCCCTTGAAGAACATCAGGGTCGGGATGCCGAGGATGCCGTATTCCATCAACAGGGCGGGGTTTTCGTCCGCGTCGAGTTTGACGACTTTTACCTTTCCCTGCCATTCATGCGCCAGTTCTTTGACGATGGGCTCGACCATGCGGCACGGCGCGCACCACACAGCGGTCACATCCACGAGAACTGGCTCCGTCGCGTTGACAACTTCTGCTTGAAAAGTATCCTGTGTTACATAATTCAGTTCAGTCATTTTGCCTCCAACGCATGGACAACCTTGCCTCGTAAGATATTACGTTGACGCTCTTACTTTCACATGATAGAATGCAGTCCGCTTAATCCACGGGCGCGTAGCTCAATGGCAGAGCAGTGGCCTTTTAAGCCATTGGTTGAGAGTTCGAATCTCTCCGCGCTCACTCCGAATCCTCCCATGTGGAGGATTTTTGGTTGCGAGGCCCTGTTCAGGGGATGGTATTCGAATCACTCCGCGCTCATCAAATCCTCCCATTCGGGAGGATTTTTGATTGTGAGTCCCCGTTCAGATGTTTTATCGCCAGCCTTGCGCGGCCAGCCTGCCGATCACGTGCATGAAGACTTCTACCACTTCAGGGTCGAAGTGCGTTCCCGATCCCGATCGGATGTATTCCAACGCCTGCTCCACAGCCCAGGCGGGGCGGTAGGGACGATTGGAAGTCAGCGCGTCAAAAACATCCGCGACGGCAAAGATACGCGCTGCGATGGGAGTTTGCTCCCCGCGCAAACCGCGCGGGTAGCCGCTTCCGTCCCATTTTTCATGATGACAGAAGGGAATGTCGAGGGCTGGACGAAGATAGGCAATCGAGGAGAGCATCTCCATGGCCAAGGCAGGATGCCGCCGCATGATTTTCCATTCATCCTCGGAGAGGGGACCCTCCTTGAGAAGAATGCTGTCGGGAATCCCCATCTTTCCAATATCGTGCAGGATGGCGCCGCGGCGAATATGGATTCGGTCCGATTCCTTGATTTGGAACTCCACGGCAAGGCGTTCGGTCATTTCTGTGACCCGCAGCGTGTGTCCCTCCGTATCCCTATCGCGCATATCGAGCGCTTTTGACCAACCCTCCAGGGTGGAATCGTAGGCAAGCATTAGTTCCAGGTTGGACCGTTGCAACTCGTTGAACAACATGGCGTTGTCAATCGCAATGGCGGCCTGCCCTCCCAGCGTCTCGAAGAAATCCAGCCATTCCCGATCGGCATGGAAAGGTGTCCGATGGAAACTTTCCATCACGCCTTTGATCACGCCTTTGGCGATCAACGGGACACAATAATAACTTGCAAAATCCTCTTTGGAAAATCTTGGGAAATCCAGCGGGTCTCCCTTATTACTTCGGAGATGTGGCACTTGAATAATCTTCTTTTGCAGTGCCGCCATCCCTGCATACCCCTCCCCAATTCGCAGACTGGTATTCTGCATTGCGTTCGTGCGCAGTCCCCGGCCTGCGGCGTATTTCAGCGTATTGGTGGACGATTCATGAACCAGCACCACTGCCGCATCCATTTTTATTTGAGACATCATTTGTTGGAGGATGATGTTGAGCGTCACCTGAAAATCCATGCCGCCTGAGATGGCAGAGTCGATGGTGCGTAACGCGAGGATTCGTTCCTGTTGACTGCGGCTATTCTCATTGGCGGAATTAATCCTCCCATTTTCCATGAGAGCGAGAAAACGGTACGACCCGTTATTCAACCGTATGAAACGCCAGATAATGGGATGAGAACGCCCATCCTTCCCCTGGCTGTCAAGTGGGCTGGAGAAGGTGCGTGATTCCTCGATCTTTCGTGCGATGTGATCGAATTGAAGGCTGGCTTCATCTACAAAAATGATTTCAGTCGCTCTTTTCCCAAGCACATCAGACGGGGCATAGCCCAGAATTTGCGCCGCCATCGGGTTCCAGAACTTGATCTGGAAATCGGCATCCATCAACATGCACCCATTCGGCATGGACTCGGCCAGCATCTCAAGATCGTCATCGGATGAAAACGGGAGGAATTGAGGCTGTCCTTGTGAAATTAAACCGGGCTGTTCAGTTTCATTGGATATGTTCATGGGTTCCCAAACGGACGCGGAGCGCAGTGTGTCCCTTCACACTGCGCCCCCTTCCCACCGCGTCTCCTTGTTGAAGCGCCGGATAGATCAGGGAACCGGACGCTTACCATCATCCCGCCCCTCAAAAAGCGGCGATTGTTTTGACCAGGTCGGCGAGAGAGTGAGCGCGAACTGAAGTCAACCTTTCGCGTTCTTCATGGCTCAATTCGAATTTTTCTCCCAGGTAACCGCGTTGCAGGGCGGTCTCGGGGTCTTCCAGTAATATTTCACGAAACTGGCGACTCACCACCGCCGCCGCGAACACGTGGCCGAGCCCATTTTGCAGACCGGGAGACTGGACCCGATACTTGGACGAAAATTGCTGGCTGGCAAGCATTTCATCTCTCCAACATGGATTGGCTAGCGGCCTGTGCCGCCGCCGGTTTCGGGGGAGGCGATCTGCGCCAGGAAAATCATCAGCGCAAACAACGCACTCGCGGACAGGTAGTGCTGCACTTTGACAGCGAGCAGGGAAAAGCGTTCGATGGTCACTTTCATTTCTTACTTCCTTTCTGTATGTGGAACATGGTTCACGTTGCCCTAACAATACAATTCCCCAGGCTTCAAAACAGGCTTCAAAAGATTAAAAAAAACAGCCCCGCGAGGGGCTGGTGGGAAAGTTCAACGTATCAGCCGATCAACCGGCGGTAGAGGGTTTCGGTCTCCTCCGTTGGGGGGAGATTGAACAGGCGCTGTGATTCCTCCCTGCACGCCTGATATTGGCGGACGATCGCCGCCCGGTCACCGCGGAAGGCGTGAGCGTGCATGGCCAGTTGATGGGCAGGTTCGCAGGTCGGATCCAGTTCGAGGGCGCGCTGGCAGGTTTCCAGTGTTTTTTCCGCATTGTCGTGTTTCCAATGCAATTCTGCCAGCGCAATGGCGGCCTCCAGAAAAACCCGATGGATATGCTCGCGATCCAGAATTGCCCAGGAAGCGTTAACGTCAGCCAGATACTCGCCTTTGAACAGACGCACCGCCTTTTCGTAATTTTCGATGCGCTCTGCGTCCGTTTTGGCGGCGCGGGCCCAGGTCAGGTATGTTTCGAAATCGTCCAGGTCATAATCGTAATCGAGGGAACGGTTGAATTGATAGTATTCACCGTCGAGCAGGATGATGTCGGGGCTGATTGTGCGTCGCAGGCGGTACAGTTCATTTTTGAAACGTTGTTTGATACGGTTCGGGTCGTCCATGTCCAGCCATAACGCCTCCGCCACCTGCTCTTTCGTCAAAGGCTTTCGAGAGTTCAGGAAGAAAAAGAATAATTCGCGTACCGACTGGGTCGGCCACTCTGCCGTGTGTGTATTGACAATTACTTTTGTCCAGCCGAACGATTGAATGCTCAGCCGCGGCGCGGAGAGGCCGACCGTTTGCGGGATGCGGCGCAGGTCGCGACGCAGGGACGGAAGATGCGCCTCGAGGCGGTCGGCCCGTTGAAAGAGCGGCGCCGCGGACTTTTCGAGGGACGCGTCCTTGCGGAGCGTTCCCAGCCAGGGACGCGCCAAACGGACGGCCGTCACCAACGCATGTGGGGCGGTTCTGCCTCCCGCCAACAGGTGTTTGAACACGCCGCGGGCATCGTTTTCCCTGCCCGCCGAGGAGAGCGCCGCGGCCAGCCACACGCGTCCCCAGATGGTTTCCAGTTCGCGGCCATCCTCGGCAAACGATCGTTCTGCTTTGTCCAGGGTTTCTACCGCAGTCTCGGAATCTTTTTTTGCCAACGCCAGCCGGCCGCGTTGCAGATACCATAAAGCCAGTTCATATTGCGAGCCCCCCGCTTCGATGGATGGGAATATTTCTTCGAGCCATCGCCCGGCCTGGTCCAGGTTCCCCTGCATGAGAGACAGGACGGCCTGCGCCAGCGGGAGGTAATTGAGCAGGAAGCGGTCCTCGATGTCTTGCGCGATGGAACCTGCCTGTTCAAACGATTGGCGGGCCGCCTCATATTCTCCGAGTTCGGCGTATAACTCCCCCATTCCAATGGCAATGGTCGCCTCGGTTTGCAGGTACCGGCAGCGGTTGGCGCAGTTCAAACCTTCCCGGAAGGAGAGGATTGCTTTTTCGTATTCGCCCATGATATTGTGATACAGAAAGCCCAGGTTATTGAGGGCGTTTGCCTGCCATGCCAGATTCCCCTCCCTGCGCCAGATTTCCAGCGCCTGAAGATACGATTTTTCAGCCGCTTCATAATTTCCGATGGCGCGATGGGCCATTCCGCAATTCAATAAAAGGATCGGGATGCTGTCGGTCTCACTCAGGTGCGTATAAAGCGCCAGGGACCGCTCGAAGCATTCCACGGCATGACGCGTGCGCCCAAGCCGAAGCAGGGCCAGCCCTTTGAGCCTCTGCGCTTCGGCGTGATCGAGTTGCAGTTCCGGGTTTTCCTCGGTCAACGACAACGCCTCTTCCGCGTCTCGCAGGGAAGCGTTGTAATTACCGAGGTTATATTGTGCCATGGCGCGGCGGACCAGGGTCAGGACAAGGCCGGGCGTCTCCGCACGGGACCGATAAATGGACTCGGCCCGATCGAGCAGGGACTGCGCCTCGCGGTAATTTCCGCGCAGGTAACCGATGCCGCCGCGCAGGGAGAGCAGTCCCGCGCGGGAATTGGACAGTGCCGGGGGCAGGGCGTTCAGCCAATCGGTCAGGGTGAGAACCGCCCGCCTCAGCATGGTGGGCCCGGCGCGTTCGATCAACCCGGCCAGCAGGTCGGAATCATCGAACTGGCGGCAGATGTGATAAGCACGTTCCCATTCGCCGCGCGCCTCGTATGCGCTGACCAGGCGCGATTGAATGATGGGAATCTGCGCGGGGTGTTCCTTCTGCAAACGAACGCGCAGAAATTCACGGAAGAGGTGGTGGTAACGCAACCAGCGGCCATCTGAACCGACCGGTAAAACGAAGAGGTTGTTCTCCAGGACAAATCCCAACAGGCTGGACCAATTCAACGGTTCGGGGAACAGATCCGCCAGCACGGAGCGGCACAAGTCCGCATCGAACTCCTCGAAAAGGGAGGTGTAAAGCAGGATGGAACGCACTTCGGTCGGTTGTTTGGAAAGCGCCTGCTCATCGAAATATTGATCGAGGTCCAACCCGGCGGCGCGCGCCACGCGGATGCGGTCTGTCAGCCCGCTGGAAAATTTCGCCAGTTGCAGGCCGGTGATCCAGCCTTCGCTCTGCTCCGCCAGTTCGCGGGCGGATGCCTCCGTGAGTTCCTTGCCGTAGTTCTGGGCAAACAACGACTGGATCTCTTCCGGGCGAAACGCCAGTTCCGCAAAGTCGAGCCCCTCCACTTGCTCGTCTGCGATCATGCGCGGCAGGTCGGGCAGGTGTGTTAGACGCCGGGAGGAAAGCACCAGGTGGCAACTTTCATCCGCGAGTTTTACGAAACGGCTGAGAAACCCCCGGATGACTTCGACATCCTCCACGAGGTGATAATCATCCAGAACGAGGATGAAATGTTCGCGGATCGTATCGTAAATCTCATTGGTCAGGGTGACAATGAGCGACTCGATGTTTTCGTCCAGCGAAACGAGGGGGGTGAGCGCCGCCACGGTCTCTGCCCCAAAGGTTGGGAAGCGTTCGGCCAGCGCGGCGATGAAATAGGTGATGAAACGTTGGGGATCGCGGTCGAGTTCATCCAGCGCGAGCCAGCAGACCGGCAATTCGCACCGGCTGGAAAAATCCACCAACAGGGATGTCTTGCCATACCCGGCGGGCGCCGTGATCAGGATGAGTTTCTTGTCGAGGAATTGGTTCAGAAGGTTAAGCAGGCGCGGCCGCGCAAGCAGGTGCTCGCGCCGGCGCGGCAGGCTGACCTTGGTGTGACTGAGTGGGAATGGCGCAGAAGACTTCATGCCTGTTCTCAGTTCGAAACACGCAACGACGAACTAACAAATTTGAAAGCCCTGTTATTCTACCCCAAGCGCGCCAACAGGACAGAAATTTTCGGTTTGGGTCAAGGCTGGTCCAGCACCTCGAGCATCTTTCCATGCAGAGACGGCCCAGCCGCCAGAACAGACGGGGGCGGCGAGAGATAATCGTCACCGCCCTGCAAATTGGTGACGCGTGCCCCGGCTTCCTCGGCGATCAGCCCGCCCGCGGCCAGGTCCCAGGGCTGGAGTGAAAGTTCCCAATAGCCATCGAAGCGCCCCGCAGCCACGTAACAAATATCCAGCGCGGCTGAACCCAGCCTGCGGACTCCCTGCGTCATGCGCGCGAACCGTCCGAAGTATTCGAGATTGTTGACCTTGGCCGTCCACGTGTTGTACGGAAATCCCGTCACAAGCAGGGCTTGACGAAGTTCCGCCACGCGCGTGACTTGGAGCGGGCGCGCGTTCATTTGGGCGCCGCGGCCCCTCTCCGCGCTGAACATCTCGTCGCGCATCGGGTCGTAGACCGCGGCCAGGCGCGTCTGTCCCTCCCACGCGCAGGCGATGGACATACAAAAGATCGGCACGCCGTGCGCGTAATTCACCGTGCCATCGAGCGGATCAATATACCAGGTGAGTTCACCGCTTCCGCTTTCGCCGCTCTCCTCCGCGACGAAGCGGCTCGAAGGCCAGCGGCACTGAATCTCTTCGAGCAGAAATTTTTCCGATTTGTGGTCAATTTCGGTGACGAGGTCAATCACGCCTTTGAGTTGCACATCGTGATCGGTTTCGTAGCCATCGTACAAAATTTTCCCCGCCGCGCGGGCGAGGGATTCGAGATCAGAAAGAGTAGGTTGATTCATAAATTCCTTTTTCCATCAACCCCGAAGGGGTGTTAGATGGTCGAGGCTATGCCATCCCTTCGGGATTGGATTGCCGCGCACATGTCATTTACAATCATTTCATCCCTTCGGGATTTTTACGCGCCATCGCCATTCCACACGCGGCGTCCAAGCTCAGAGAGCGCGAAATCCACCGCGAGAATGGCGGTCTGATTCTGCACGTCGAGGATGGGATTCACTTCGACCAAATCCATGCCAAGGAGTTTACCCGTCTCCGCGACCAGCTCGCAGACGAGATGCCCCTCGCGCTGGGTGAGTCCCGCAGGGACGGGCGTCCCCACGCCCGGCGCGTGACGCGGATCAAGCGCGTCCATGTCGAACGAGAGGTAGATGCCATCCACGTCTCGGCTGACGCGTTCGATGGCTTTCATCACGGTCTGGTACATGCCGTGACGGTCGATCTGTTCCATGCTTTGCACCATCACGCCCGCTTCGCGCAGGTTGGTCTTTTCGCCCGGGTCGAGGTCCCGCGCACCGATGACCGCGATCCGCCGCGGGTCCACGACAGGAACCGTCTCGTCCCAGAGCTGGACGAGGCGACGGTCACCGAATCCTGCAATGGCCGCGAGAGGCATCCCGTGGATGTTGCCAGAGGGAGTCGTCGCGGGCGTGTTGAAGTCAGCGTGAGCGTCCACCCAGATAACACCGAGTTTCTTGTGTTTGGCCGCGCCACGAATGGACGCGAACGCCAGGCTGTGATCGCCGCCGAGGACGAGGGGGAAATGCCCCGCCTGCGCGCTGGTGGAGACCGCGCCCGCCACGCGGCGTCCCATCGGAACGATGCAGTCAATGTATTTTAATTTTGGCTCGGAGATGGAACACATCTCCGCGATGGCAACTTCAACGTTGCCCTTGTCATCAACGGTGTAGCCCAGGTCTTCGAGCTTGTTTTGCAGGTGGGCGTAGCGGATGGCGCTGGGGCCCATATCCACGCCGCGTCGATCCGCTCCGAGATCGACGGGAACGCCGATAATGTCTATTTGCATTTTCGCTCCTATTTTAATTCACCGCTAAGGCCGCGAAGAGCGCGAAGATTTATTGCTTTTTCTTTGCGTTCTTCGCGTGCTTTGCGGTTAATAAAATTCACCGCTTTCCATTCCACTCATCAATCAACCGTTCAAAAAACTCATCGAGATATTTTAGACGTTCCTCCGCAATCGCGCGTGCGGTGACGGTGAACATGCGCTCGCGGACTTTGCGAAGTTTGAAGAGATGCTCGTGATATGCGCTGTGCGCTTCGCCCTCGACCTCTTTGCCGGTCTCCAAAAACTGACGCGAGGGAGGCTCGTACCACGGCGTGCCTGCCAGCGTGGCATAGCCGATGACGCGCGCCACGCCAATCGCGCCCAACACATCGAGTTTGTCCGCGTCGAAGAGGATCTTCGCTTCGAGCGATTCGGGCTTCTCGGTGCCGCGGTAACGGTGCGCGCGGATGCAATGTTGGACGGCCGCGATTCGTCCCGCGTCCCAGCCCTCGGACGTGAGGACTTGCGCGGCAAATTCTGCGGAGGCATGGTGATGGTCCGCGCGGGATTCGTGTCCGGGCGTGGCTCCCTCCGCATCGTGGAGCAACGCGGCAGCGCGGACAATGTCCACATCCGCGCCCTCGGCCTCGGCGAGACGTTCCGCCATCCGATAGACGCGCAGGACGTGGTCGAAATCGTGGACGGGGTCAGAGTCAACATACCAGGCGCGGGCTTGTTCGATGGTGGGCATCAGTTCGATTCCTTTATTTCCTCGCGCAGAGATTCGTTCCAATGGATTCCCTCACGCATCATGAAGTACGCGCCCAAAATGGTCGGCGCGAGCCAAAGGGCAACGTGCAACACGAGGGTGTAACCGGTGGCCGCGGCTTTGTCCACGCCATAGGCTTGCAGGACGGCGATGCCCGGCGTATCGAACGTGCCAATGTAGCCCGGCGCGGAGGGAAGCGTGGTTGCCAGATTCACGATCCCATTCATCAGCATCAATGCGAAGAACGAGACGCTGAAATCGAAGGCGTGCATTACGAGCCAGTATTTGCCCGTCTCCAACAGCCAGATGACAATGGTCGTGACGAAGACCATCAGCACGTTGACGGGAGAACGAAGCGAAGCCAGGCCATCGAGAAATTTTTCCATCACACCGATGATTTTTTCGTGCAGACGTTTCGGCGTCAGGCGATTGATAAAACACAATCCGACGCGCGCCGTCACTTGCGGAAACATGGCCGCCAGCAAAAAGATTCCCAGCGCGCCGAGGAAGGCCGCCGAGCCCCAGACAGCCAGCGACTGAATATCACCAACGAAGCCCGAGTCGCTGTTGATGCGCGCCAATTCAGGCAAATTCAAAAAGACGAAAGCCAGCATCACCACACCGTCGAAAACGCGTTCCACAATCACCGTCGCGAGGGACGCAGAGACTGACACGCCTTCTTTGCGTTTCAAAATCACTGCCCGCAACACTTCGCCCGCGCGGAAAGGATAGATGTTGTTGCCCATGTAGCCGATGCAAACAATGGGAAACATTTTGCTCGTGGAAATCGGTTTGATGGGACGAAGTAAATAATGCCAGCGCCACGCCCGTGCCCACAGCCCCACGAGATAAACCGCCACACCGGGGATGATCCACCAATAATCCGCCGTTTTGACCGCGACCCAAAACGAGTCCCACTCCAGACCGCGCACGGCCCAATAGACAAAAACGAGGCTGATGACCAGCCCCAGCCAGAATTGCCATTTTTTCATGCGGGGGATTTTATCACGGCGCGTAGGGACAGACCTGTGTGTCTGCCCAGGACGAACCTGTGTGTCTGTCCAGGGCGAACACGTAGGTTCGCCCCTACGATATAATCTTTTCCATGGACATTAATCGCCTCGCGCCTGACTTTGCGTTGCGCGGCCTCGATGAGCGTCTCCACCGTTTGAGCGATTACCGCGGACGAATCATCATTGTGGAATTTTGGTCGGCGGAATGCCCGCACGTTGTCCGCACGGACGCGTCCCTGCGCGCGGCGATGAGTCGTTGGGTGGATGATGTGGTCTGGTTGGCAATCGCATCGAACGCGAATGAGTCGTTGTCAGAGTTGGAAAACGCGGCTCGAGAGCGCGGCCTGCCTGCGGTCCTGATTGATGCGTCGCAAGAGGCGGTAGACGCGTTCGGAGCGCAGGTCACGCCCGAGGTGTTTGTCTTGAGCCGCGAGGGAGTTGTCTGCTATCATGGCGCGGTGGACGACGTCTCGTTTTGTCAGCGCGTGGCGACGCGTTCGTTCGTGGAGGAAGCCGTGGATGCGTTGCTGGCAGGGAAACTTCCTGCGCTGACGGAAATCCCCGCATTCGGCTGTTCCATCATCCGTGAAACCTGATAGAATAAATTTATGCCCACTATCCCGGAGCGCATCGCTTTTTTGAATAAGATCCATCTGTTCAGCGGCCTGTCGGATGACGACGTGAAGGATGTGGCCGAGGCGTTGGTGATGGAACCATTCAAAAACGGGGATACGATCATCAAGCAGGGCACGCGCGGCGAGACGTTTTACATCCTTTATCATGGGTTTGTCAAAGTGGTGCGCCAGGAGGGGAAACGCGAGCAGGCGCTGGCAAACCTTGTGCCGCAGGATTTTTTCGGCGAGGAAGAATTGTTCACCAAAGGCGCGCGTTCTGCTTCGATCGTTGCCACCAGCGACGGGAGCGTTCTGGCGCTGCATCATTCCAAACTGAACGAGTTACTGAAACACGCACCAAAATTAAAGCCGAATTTTGAAGTGGTCGTTGCCACGCATCGTCTGTGGCGACGGTTGCATTTTAAGTGGGTGCGCGCGGATGAGGTGGTGTATTTTCTGGCGCGCAAACACCCCATTGTGTTGTGGCGGTCACTGATATTGCCAGCTTTTTCTCTGTTTGTTCCCGGCCTGGTCGCGGCCTGGGGATGGTTTGCAAGCGCTACCTGGATCTTCGCGCTCGCGTTTCTGTTCCTGCTTGTGATCGCTGGCTGGGTGGTTTGGGAAGTGGTGGACTGGGGAAACGATTACTATGTGGTGACGAATCAACGCGTGGTTTGGGTGGAAAAGGTGGTGGGCATCTTCGATAGTCGCCAGGAGTCGCCGTTGAGCACCATCCTTTCCGTGGGTGTGGAAACGGACATGCTTGGCCGTATTTTGGATTACGGCCATGTGATCGTGCGTACGTTCGTGGGCAAGATTCCGTTTAATTATGTCAGCCACCCATACCACGCTTCACGCCTTGTGGAGGAATACTGGGGCCGCACCAAGGAGCGCAACCTGAGCAGCGAGAAGGAAGCCATGAAAACTGCGCTTCGTAAACGGCTGAATCTGCCCACCCCGGATGAAACGCCAGCACAACCAGAATCGCAGAAGTTTTCCAAGATCAGGCGTCCGAGCGTGTTCAAACTTTTTCTCGCCAATCTCTTCAAGTTGCGGTTGGAGGATGGAGATACAATTACGTACCGCAAACACGGTTTCGTTCTCTGGCAGCAAATCTGGCTTCCCACAATGATTCTGGCTGTCCTGTTCTCCTGGTGGGTGGGACGTATCATTTCTCTTCTGCTCAACCCGGACCCGCTCAACCCATTGATCGGCTGGCAGGAAGAGAAATTTGTAGTGGATTCGCTCGTGCTGGCGATTCCCGTCCTTTCCATCCCCTTCCATTTATGGTGGCTCTATCAATACGTGGACTGGACGAACGATATCTTCATGGTAACTCCCGACCAGATCATCGACATTGACAAGAAACCGCTGGGTACCGAGGAGCGCCGCGCCGCCACGCTGGAAAACATTCTCAGCACAGAATCGGAACGCGTGGGGCTTCTGGGAAATATTTTCAACTTCGGGACGGTCTACATCACCGTCGGCGGTTCAAAACTGGAGTTCCAGGATGTGTACGACCCCACCTCCGTTCAATCGGATATTGACCGCCGCCGCATGGCACGCGCGGCCGCCAAAGCCGCCTCGCAGGCCGCATTGGAACGCGAACGCATGGCCGAGTGGCTGGCAACCTATCACATAAACTCGGAACAGTTCCGCCGCGAGCAGGAAGAACAAACGAACACAAATACCGAGGAGACCGAGTAAAATCGGCGCGCAAACCACTGCTAGAGGTATGAAATGACTCTCCGCACCATCGTCACACTCCCGGACCCGGTCCTGCGCCGCAAAGCCCGGGCGGTGACCACATTTGATAAAAAATTACAGGCTGTGATAGACGACATGATCGAGACCATGCGCGACGCCCCGGGCGTCGGTCTCGCCGCGCCGCAGATCGGACTCTCCGAACGTCTCATCGTGGTGGAATACTACGAGAACGAGGAGGCCGAAGAGGCGGAGGACGAGGCGAAGAGAAAAGTCTGGGTGATGCTCAACCCCGAAATCGTGAAGGCCTCCGAGGAAAAGGTGATGGGTGTGGAGGGATGCCTGTCGATCCCGAATCTCGTCGGCGAGGTGGAGCGTCACGAGGCGGTGCAGGTCAAAGGTCTGAACCGACGCGGACAGCCGATGAAGGTCAAAGCATCGGGATGGCTGGCGCGCATCTTCCAGCACGAGGTTGATCACGTCAACGGAGTCGTCTTCACGGACCGCGCGGCGCGCGTCTGGATTCCCGAAACCGAGGAAGAAAAGGAAGACCGCGTCTAGTGGCCGCCATCCACCGCCTCACCGCCGCCGATCTGCCGCGCTTGCGTCAGTTCTGGGAAGAACACTGGGATGCTGAATTTGTCGTCGCACACGGGACAGTTTTCCATCCCGAAAACGTGAGCGGCTTCATCGCGCTGGACGGCAACGAGTGGGTCGGGCTGATTACGTACACGTTTCTGGACACCGATTGCGAGATCGTCTCGATTGACAGCCTGCGCGAAAACGAAGGCATCGGCACGGCGCTCATTGAAAAAGTTGTTGAAGAGGCAAAAGCCAACCAATGCCGCCGCGTTCACGTATCTACCACCAATGCCAATTTGCGCGCCCTCGGCTTTTATCAAAAGCGTGGATTCCGTCTTTCCGCCTTGTATCCCGATGCGGTGAACGAGGCGCGCAAACTCAAACCCGAAATTCCATTGATTGGCGAGAATGGGATTCCGTTGAGAGATGAGATCGAATTGGAAATGTTGCTTTAACCCTCGCCCAATCCTTTCCCATCGGGAGAGGGTGACAACGCATAAACCCAATATCCCAATTACCATTCACTCATTGCTGTGTATTTAAAACGCCTCTCCCTCACCAACTTCCGCAATTTCACCCGCCTGGACATGGACGTTCCACGGCGGTCTGTTTTGCTTGTTGGCGACAACGCACAGGGCAAGACCAGTGTCCTCGAAGCAATTTATTTTCTCGCGGCGCTGACCTCCTTCCAAACCAACGCGGACCGTCAGATGGTCAACTTTCTCGAAGCGCGCAACTCGCCCGCGGTGGCGCGCATCGTCGGCGAATACGTGCGCGGGACGCGGACGCACAAACTGGAAGTCCGCCTCATCCTGGACCCGGTCGGGGTCGGCAACGGGCAACGTCTCCGCAAGGAGATTCTCCTCGATGGCGTGAAGAAGCAGGCCAGCGACGTGGTCGGCGCGCCTGGCGCGTTCAGCGCGGTGGTCTTTGTCCCGCAAATGTCGCAGATCATTGAAGGTGGGCCAGACGAACGCCGCCGCTATCTCAACCTGGCGCTGGCGCAGGCCGTCCCCGCGTATGCGGGCGTCCTCTCCGATTACACCAAAGCCCTCGAACAGCGCAACGCGTTACTCAAAGCATTGGACGAACGCGGAGGAAACAGTGACCAGCTCGAAGTCTGGGATGAAACGCTGGCGCGGCTCGGTGCGCAGATCATCCAGTGGCGCATCGCGGCTGTGCAGGAGTTGGAGAAGCAGGCATCGCACGTCCACCTCGAATTGACTCACGGCGCGGAAGTTTTGCGTCTCGCGTACGAACCTGCCTATGACCCCATCCCGAAGATTGCGCTCAAACTGGACGCGCCGACCGACCGTTCGAGCATCCCATTGAAGGACATCGAACGCGGCTTTCTGAACCGTCTGCGCGGACTCCGCTCCGAGGAGATTGCGCGCGGCGTGACGACCATCGGCCCCCACCGCGACGAGATGCGTTTCCTCGCCAACCAGATTGACCTCGGTGATTATGGCTCGCGTGGACAGATCCGCACCACCCTGCTCTCGCTCAAACTGGCCGAGGTCGCGTGGATCCATGCGCGCACGGGTCAATGGCCTGTCATCCTGCTCGACGAGGTGATGTCCGAACTCGACCTGCACCGCCGCGCCGATTTGTTGAAACATCTAAACGAGGCTGAGCAATCATTACTGACATCCACCGACCTGCACATGTTCACGCCTGAGTTTGTGGAAGGGGCAAAGGTTTGGCGCGTGAAAGCAGGGACGGTGCAACAGGAGAAAACATGAACTTTCTTCAATATTGGCCGATCATCGAAGCCATTATCATTCTGGCTGTCTTTGGCGGCGCCATCTTTTGGATGTGGAAGCAGATGAGAACCCGTGCCAAAAATCCGCCGCCGCGGCCAACTACATTTTGGGGACGGTTTCGCTATAGCGCAGTCTATGTTCTTCGCCTGGTTGGATTTGCGCTGGGGCTTTTGCTGGCGCTCATTGTGGTCATCACGCTCGAACGGAGTTTGTACTCGATCAACGCGGATTCCAAGCCCGCGCCGAGCGAAGTAAACATCCCGCCCGAGTTGGGATTCGAGGTGGAGGAAGTCACATTCGAAAGCGAAGATGGGCTGACTATGGCGGGCTGGTACGCCCCCCCGCAGAATGGCGTGACCGTCATCCTCCTGCATGGATACGGCGGCAACCGAACGGCAATGCTCTGGCACGCGAGACAACTTGTCCCTGCTGGCTATGGCGTTTTGATGTACGATGAACGCGCTTCGGGCGAAAGCGAGGGGACGCATCGCTCCTTCGGTTGGGAGGATGCGCGCGACGTTTGGGGGGCGATCCGCTTCATCGAGGCGCGGTCCGACAACAGTCAGGGAAGAATCGGGATGGCGGGCTGCTCCATCGGCGGACAAATATCCCTGCAGAGCGCGGCCTATTATCCAGAAATTGGTGCGGTCTGGTCGGAGGGAGCGGGCGGCGTCCGTGCGCAAGACCTCCCCATTTCATCCAATCCCCTTCTTTTCGTGATCACGATGGCGAATTATCCACTGGATTGGATGTTCTCGCTGAAACTGGGCGTGGACGCTCCGACGCCGCTCATTGACATCATTGGAAACATCGCCCCGCGTCCGATCATGCTGGTGGGGGGCGGACTGCCGCGCCCGATCATCGGGAGCGAGGAGGCCATGCAAAGCCGTCTTTTGCAATATGCGGGGGATAACGCCAACATGTGGATCATCCCCGATGCGGGTCACTGCGGTGGACGGAAGACAAGACCCGAGGAATATGCGGCGAAGATGCTCGCGTTCTTCGATGCCGCGTTTGGAATTACACGATAATTCGCCATTGCGAGCCGCCGATGGTCGAGTAGCATTTGTTGCGTATCGAGACCGAGGCGGCGAAGCAATCCCATTCACGACGGGAGATTGCTTCAGTCGAAAGAACGCCGACCTCGCAATGACGGAATGAAAAGGAGAGCATCATGCCTGTCAAACACGCTGAAGATGTTGAAAAGAAAAATGTGGCCGCTGGAAAAGACACCACCATTCAGGTGTTGATCTCCGCGCAGGAAGGCCCCAACTTTGCCCTGCGGAAATTTTCCATGCAGGCCGGTGGCGGGATGCCGCGTCACACCAACACGGTGGAGCATGAGCAATACGTTTTGCGCGGACATGCGCGTATCGGTATCGGCGAGGAAGATTACGAAGTCCACGCGGGTGACGTAGTCTTTATCCCCGAAGGCGTCATCCATTATTACGAAAACATCGGCGAAGAACCGTTCGAATTTTTGTGCATCATCCCCAACAAACCCGATGAGATCAAGATCGTGGGGGAGGGATGTTAGTGGGCTGTCGGGGCTAAACAAAAAGGCGGCTGTTACGCCGCCTCTTTTGTCATTCCTTCGCAAAATTCATGTCTCGCGGCATCTCATCATACGTTCTGCCCTCCGAATATCCCCTCACTCGAATTTCTGATCCTAAAAATTTAGAAAGTAGCCATGGTAAAAATAAGGCGAATTCAAAATGAGAACGCGGGTTTTATAAAAGATGTATCAGATATTATTGCGACAGAAGCATGGAAAAACCCATTTTTGATTCCTGATTTAGCAAAAGATAAAACCTTGTTTGTTTTTTCAGATTACAGCCAAGTTAAGGGGAAGTACAAAACCTACAGTTTTTTCATTATTGGGCGGTCTGGTGCTGATTATTTCAACGGTGCGAGAAAAATACTCAGGGACGATTTTAACCTTGAAAATCGCCGCATGTCATACAAAGGACTTGGCGATAAAAGAAAACTCAAGGCACTTCCGGCTTTTCTTTCATGTGCAGGAGCTGTAGACGGGGTTCTTATCACATTCGCAGTTGATACTCAAATACAATACATGTTTGCGGAGCAGTTTCTGGATGTGTGGAAGGAACTCTCCGTATTCAAGAAGAATGTTTTGGAAGATATGCTAAGGGTTGTTCATTTTGGAGCTCAAGCGATAATGACGGTGTTTTCAGACTCGCAAAATATTGTGTGGTTTACAGATTGTGACGCAATCGTCGCTAACGAAAAGCACGAACAACTTTTCGGAAAGTTAGCCGAGACAACGATTCGGCATGGTTTTATGCCCCAAGAGAACATTAATCATGTTGCATTTGGGCTTTCTGAAATAGATGATGGTTCACTAGAGATTGAGGATTTTATCGCTGTTCCAGATTTGGTCGCAGGGGCTTTGTGCGAAACGTTAGATCAGTTAAACATTTCAAATCTTAGAGTGGCGTCCAATCTGATATTAAAAAAACCAAACGTAACAGATAAGGCTAACATTATTTGTGAGTGGATTGGCAAGATGGCTTGTCCATTGAAAAAATTTGGAGTAGTGTTTGATAAATTTGGAACTCAGCCATGGGCCTTTCGACCGACATTTTTTACGATTCAGAATCCTTATATTTCAGCGTGTGAAGTGACCTGTTCTGCACAAAAAGGTGCATCTTTGATATCGAAACCAATTCGATTTGATATTGAAGATTTGCATGATGGTCAAGGTTAGCTTATACCTCCCCCTCCATCCTCTCCTCCTCCTCCTCCTCCATCCGCTTATTCGCTTCCAAATCCGTTGCCACAACCATTACCTCCTCCGCCCCCACCAGCCTCATCCCCCCTCCACCCTCCCTCAACAAATCCCTCGTCCGACAATTCAGAATTGCCTTCGCCGCGTCGACTCCCGAAGCCGTGACCCCCGCCACGCCGTGGCTGGTCGTGCTTTGCCCGCACAGGAACAGCCCCTCGAACTCCGTCCGCGCCGAGAAGCCGAGCGGACCCACCTGCTGTGGCGACTTCTCGATCCCGTACAGATTGCCGCGCGTCGCGTTGAGATAATGTTCGTTCGACAGCGGCGTGCCGAGACTGTAATACACGATATGCTTGCTCAACCCAGGGATGCGCTTCTCCAGTCCGCGCACCATGCGCCACGCCAAATCCTCCTTCATCGCATCGTAATCCGCAGGACGCGCTCCGTATTTCGTGTGCGCCCACTTCTCGAACGCCTCATATCCAACGAACGCGAACGACTCGCAGGTGTGATGTCCCGCCGTCGCGCCAGCCTTGTGCATCTTCGACGGGTCTTTCAGCGTCGTCACCGTCAAAAACATTCCAGGCGGCGTCTCCTCCCGCAACAGCGCATCCGTGAGTCCATCCGAATAAATCTTGTCCACGTCCGCGTGGTCGTAGTACCACATGTTGCCCGAGTCGAGTCCCGCACCGCGCAGATCCATATCCGTCGCAAAGAACAAACTCAGGCACGACGTCGAATACGTCAGCCCGTCCAACTTGCGTTGTAACTTCGCCGACAGATTCTCGCGCCCGATCAACTTGCCGAACGTCACTTCGGGATCTGCATTGGAGACGACCACGCCCGCGCGGATCTGCTCGCCCGATTCCAATTCCACGCCCAAGACTTTTTTCCCCTCAAGCATGATCCGCTTCACGCGTGACTGGAGGCGGATTTCCCCACCCGCGCGTTTCAGTCCCCGAACGAACGCGCGCGGAATCGTGAACGCGCCTCCCATCGGGTAGTATCCGCCATTGAAGTAGTGATGGGTGATTCCCGCGTGCATGAATGCCGAGACCTTCGACGGCGGCAGACCATGATCCCCCGACTGTCCCGCCAACACGCCGCGCAGAACGGGGTCGCTGACGTGCGCGTTGATCAAGTCCGCGCCCGTCGCGCGCATCCACTTCAAAATATTCCCCGCACCCCGCGCCGCCGACAACGGTTTGTCCAGCCTGCCGATGTTGCGAAGTCCTTCGATCATGTTGGTGAGATCGGTGAAGTAGCCGTCAATCCCCTGCGCCTCATGCGGAAAATGACTCTTCACCCGCTCGATCAGATTCTCCCTGCCCTTCGGAAAATCCACCTGCTTCTCGCCCACGACGATATGATCGTACCCATCGGGGTTGAGTTCTACGAACGCCAAATCCTGCGACACATCCAGCCCATCGTAAATGCGACGCAAGCCTCCGCCCTCTTGCAAATCGCCGATGTAATGCACCCCAGGGCTGAAGCGATAGCCGTTCAGCGTGAACGAATGCGTCCACCCGCCGGGGCGGTCGTGCTGTTCGAGAACGAGAACCTTTTTACCAGCGCGCGCCAATGCAACAGCGGCGGTAAGTCCGCCCGCGCCTGAGCCGATGATGATTGCGTCGTAGTCTGTCATGGGTTCTCCTCTATTTCCAATCATTCAACCAACGCGTTTGGCCAATCCAATCATACGCGTCCGTTTCTCGCAATATGCGGTCAAGTGCGTCAATCATTTTTTTCAGGTTCATGCTCTTTTGTTTGGCAAGGATGATGCCCGCATGATGCGGATACTTTTCCCCGAGCGCAACGAAATCACGGACGTTGTATGTAAAAATGGCGCGACCTTGTGCGGTCGCGCCAAGAAGTTGCTGTTCGTCGCTGGCACCGAAAGGCATCCAATCGGTTGGTGTGCGTGTCACATCGTGACCGCGCTCCAGCAGGGCGTTGTGCAAGGCTTTGCTGGATGTGTCCGCGTCAAGATGCAAGTGGAGTTTCTTACCCATCCTTCGGCTCCAACGCGGCCTCGGCTTGGATGTGAGCGTCAATTTCGGCGCGGTGGACTTCGTAGAATCCCAATGCTTCCTGCACTTGTGTTTTTGGCAGATCGTAATCCTCGGCGATTTCAGTAGGTGATTGATCCTCTGCCGCCAGGACAATCGTCTGCACCCGAATTCCCGTCCCGCGCAGGATGGGGGAGACTGCTCCCGATGCCCCGCGGCGATACGTGATGGTAGGGAAGTCGGGATCGTCCAGTCCCTGCATCAACCCGCCGACCTTCTCGGCGACTGACCAAAGGATGAATTGATTCAATGAGACACCCTGCTTCCTGGCAAGATTCTCGGCGTCTCTTTTGAGTTCATTGGGGAGATTTAGAGCATATCGGGTCATATGGAACTCTCTTTATGATGTCGTATATCACATCATAAATGACATCACTTGTTGAGTCAAGATTACTCTTCCAGCATCTTTTCGTAAACCATAAACTCCCGCAATACCTCAGGGACGATCCACGCGTACTCGTCGCGGAGCGCATCCTCCATGCGGGAGATGGTGGTGTGCCATGAAAGCGCCTTGACAATGGATGCGACAGGACGGGAAACATTGTATGCTTTGAGAAGTTGTTCCTTGTTGGCGAACTGTTCCCAGCGCGCGAGATAACAATCCCGCAGGGCAAGCATCTCGGATGTGGGAGGCGCCCAATCATCGAGGTCGAGCGCGATCTCCATGCTGACGAAAAATGTTCGGAGCGACACAAAAGGATGGGTGACAGAAGCATCCCCCCAGTCAAAGAAAGTGATGCGTCCGTCTTTGACGAGAACGTTCCCATCGTGGAAGTCGCCGTGGTTGACCGATTCGGGAATCCCAAACGCGGCGAGGTCCGCGCAGATTTGCTCGAAGCGCGGCTTCAGGCTTTGTAATTGTTGGAAGTCGGCGGAGGTCAGGCCCTTCTCTTTGTCAATCATCAGGCTTTCCTCGTCGGCCAGCAGTTGCTTGTAAAGCGCAGGAAGAGCCGCAAGACGATGATCGGGAATCCCCAGCGTGAGAATCTCATCCACATGCTCGGCGAGACCGATCTGCACTTCGGCGTATTTCGTGATGACTGGTTCCCACGGCCTGACATCCTTCGTCGGGCGGATGGAGGCGCGCAGTTGTTCGCCGCCGTCACGCATCAGCATCCAGCCGCGGGCGGAGTCCGAAGCGACGAGGTCGGGCATGCAATCGGGGAACCACGCCGCGAGTTTCTCGGTCAACGCGATCTCGTGGATGGTTTCGTCCGCAGTCGCCTTGAAGAACAGCGTCCCTTCGCTGGATGAGACACGCATCACCGTTGACCACGCGTAGGCGTGCAGTTGTTCGATCTCGCCAGTAAGTTGAATGGAATTGCGTTTTGCTTGTGCGCGAATCCATTCATGGGCATGTTTTTGCCATTCGGGGTCGTGCCAGCGAAGCAGTTTGCTTGTCATCTGTTTTCCGTTTGTTTGAGAGGAATGATTTTTTCTGGCCGAATCGGGAACCAGCGGTCTTTCAAGTTGTTGATCGGATTTTCGAACCAGCGATAACTTATACTGGACACGAGCAGGGTAAGTGCCAGCCCGGTCAAAAAGATGAAAGTGGTTTCCAGGTCTGGATAAGGGAAGAACGATTTGTATTTTGAGCGCAGGAGAGTGACCAGCCAGATGATGGGATAGTGGAATATATACATCCCATACGACATTTTGCCCATGGCGTTCAGCGCGGGATGGTTCAGGAAAGATACGAATAGTTTTTCGTGAACAACCGCCTGGATAAACAATGCAAAGAAATAGTTGATGAGGCTGTATCCCCATAAATATTTGTACCCGGAGATGAAGGCGAACTCGTATCCAAACGTATCCCAAAGAACCTTGCCATACGAAAAATACTGTATGACATATCCAATTGCGGGCAGTGCAATGGCAAGGATGGCCAGTTGACGGCGCGGTTGGGGAAACTGGAATGTTGTCACGTATGCGCCCAGGGCGAATGCGTCAATGTGCGAGAAAGGCAGGACGAAAACAGAAACGTACGGATCGTTCGTAATGTTTGGGACCAGTTGGTTGCTGGAAATCCAAAATATGACAAGCCGAAGCAGCGGCGCAACGACAATGATCGCAGTCAGAAGACGCTTGAAATTTTCCTTCGGGGTCAGGAAGAGAACGATGGGCCATAGGAGATAGAATTGCTCTTCCATGGACAGTGTCCAAAAGTGGGTCAGGAACGGCGTGTCTTCGAAATTCAGGCTGGCGGCATGAAAATTGGAAATATAGAGGTACGAGTATCGAATCTGCGGGGCGACCAGGTCCTGCAATTCGGTGCGGACCGGAACGGGCATCCCCGCGCTCGACCAGATCAGAATCGTTACAAGGAAAAGGTACAGGTAATAGGCGGGGAAAATGCGCAGGAAGCGCCGCCCGTAAAACTTTCCAAAAAACTGGTTTTTGGGCAGGGTCTCTTTCATGCGCAGAAGAATGCCGGTGATCAAGAAGCCCGATAATACAAAGAAGGCCTGCATCGTTCCACCGAACTTTTGCAAGCCGCCTACTCCGCCGGCATGAAAATCAATCACCAACATGATGCCGAGCGCGCGAATACCATCCAAACCGGGAATCATGGGGGCGATTATAACGAAGATTGGGACAAAAAACAGATTGGGCGGATCGTTTGGAGAATATTTATTCTGGTTTTGCTTTTGCCAGTTTGATGGTCACATCGGTGGGCAGAGTCAGTCTGGCCTCCACTTCCACCGCTTTGACGATTCCTACCGGCACAGGACAGGCCGCGTGCGTGCAGAACTTGTGTCCCGCCGCGTGGATGGTCGGCATGGCGCGTTTGAACGAGATTTCCTGGTAGGGATTGACCTCGGTCAGTTCCGCCGCCATTTTCTGGATGGCGGCGCACTCACTGACAATGCTCAACTTGCAAACCTTTCCATCCATTGTCGCTTCGACTTTGGTATTGAATCCGCAATTTCCTGCAAAGATTTCGGCAGTTGCCATGCTCACTCCGCGATCAGGGGGGTGACGTATTTCTCCAGCATCGTGCGGCTGATCTGTCCCGTCCACGCCAGGCGGATCGTCCCCGTGCGGTCGATCACGTACGAGTTGGGCAGGCTCTGATTATTGAATGCCCGTCCCGAAAGATGGTCTGGATCCAGCCAGATGGGATAGGTGATCTGATATTGCTCTGCAAATGGGGCCACCTGATTTGCAGACTCCCCGGCTTCGATGCCGATGATCACAAACCCATCCACCGCATGTTCATTGTAATATGCCACCAGCGTTGGCAGTTCCGCCTTGCAGGGCGGGCACCACGTGGCCCAGTTGTTGACCAGCACCACCTTGCCGCGATAATTGGCCAGCGCCTCTGTCCCGCCGTTCAGGTTTTCGAGCGCCAGTTCGGGCGCGGGATAATTCACCTCGGCGGGAATCGAGGAATATTCATCGGGAGGCGTGCCACTGGGCTCCTTTGGCGGAATGAGGAATAACGCCGCCATCAGCAGGACAAATCCGAGGATAAACGGCCAGGCGGGGATTCTCTGCCGCGCCTTGTATTTGCGCGCGGCTCTTTTCGAAATCTGTTTCGCCATATCTTCCTGTTAGTTCATTGCACGCATGAGTTCTGCCAGCAGATTCTGTTCGGGGACCGCGCCGACGATCATCCCGGCCCCGGCGTTGATGACCGTCTGCGGCACACCCATGACCTGGAACCGGTTCGCCAGATCGGGGAACTCAGTCGCCTCGACGCCCTCCGCGCGGATCATGCGCGGGTTTTCCATCGCCATCTGGTGCGCGAGCAACACGGCCCGCGGACAGTGGGGTCAAGTGGGGGTGACGAAGACTTGCAGGTGCAGGGGTTTTTCCAGTCCCTGCAGGAACGCGCGGGTTTGCGCGCCCAGCCCCGAGTCCCGACCGGAGACGAGCAGGATATCCTGGATGAAGGTACCGAACTCGTGCCCGGCGGGAATCCCAGAGAATTGAATTCCCAAATCCACCACTTCGCTTCCGTTTTTGGCGGCAATCACGATGGCGGGAGATTTGTCCACGTTGAATTGCGCGGCCAGATCTGCGTTCTCTTGCAAATCGTAGACGGTCAGGCCGAGGTGGTCGTGGATGGCCGTGACCTCTTCCAGAAGTTGACGGGTTTCCCCGCAGTAATCGCAGTTGGTTTTGGAGCCGAAGAACAGGATCTGCACCGGTTCCTTGATCTGTGCAAAGGCTTGTTGAATCTGCTCCACTACCTGGTCATTGAGAAGTTTTTCCACCGACAACTCCAAAGTGAGAAATTTGAGTGCTTTTTGGTTCCAGTGATTTCCTTGATGCGCTTTGAGCGTGATTTATTACGAACAGTTTGTCACAAAATTAGTTTGCAAAACCAACCATTTGTCATAAATACCGCCTATGGCTTTCTTAAATTAATGTCAGGCAGGATCGTTGAATCGCCAAGCCCGCGAAGAGCGCAAGGAAAAGCCCCTTAATCTTTGCGTCTTTCGCGTCCTTTGTGTTCTTTGCGGTAAATTTTGACCGCATTGTGAAAGGGTTCCGACTTTGAGAAAACCATGATTTGCCGCCCGGCAGTTATTGACTCATCCCACTCTGCGTGATATATTTGCGCCCTAACGGTTACCAGTAAGTTCGCTTTGGAAGTACGAAGGCAAGGTCGGCTCATGGGAACAACCCGTGAGCCGTTTTGTTTCACACTCCGTTCGGACAAATTGAGTACCCGGTCCATTTTTTCTCTATTTGCAAAAGGAGCAAATACAATGTCTGAACGTATCACCGGCACGGTCAAGTGGTTCAACGGGAGCAAGGGCTACGGCTTCATCTCCCACGAAGGCGGCAAGGACGTGTTCGTCCACTTCTCCGCCATCCAGGGCGAGGGCTTTAAGAACCTGGAAGAGGGCCAGCAGGTCGAGTTCGAGGTCGAGCAGGGCCCCAAGGGTCCGCAGGCCAGCAACGTGACCGTGGTTCGCTAATTCCACTGAGCCAAACGAAATCCCCGGGACATTTGTCCTGGGGATTTTTTGATTTGTATGCCTGGAATGCGCCGCACCTTGCCAAATCCCAGCCGACAGGTGCGACGCATTCGCGTTATCCGTATCTTTGCATGAACTTTTCCATGCGATGCAATGCCTCTTCGATCTTGCTGTACTCGGTGGCGTAACAGGCGCGGACGAATCCCTCGCCGCCCGGACCAAAGGCGTTGCCCGGCACAACCGCCACGTGCTCCTCTTTGAGCAGTTTCTCGGCGAAGGTCTCATCGTCCATGCCGGAGGCGCGGATGTTGGGGAACGCGTAGAACGCGCCGCGCGGCTGGAAGGTCTTCAGCCCGAGGCGGTTGAGACCGTCCACCAGCAGGCGGCGGCGACGGTCGTATTCCGTCACCATTTCCTGCACGAACGGTTCGCCGTTGGTCAGCGCTTCGATGGCCGCGTCCTGCGCGGTGGTTGGCGCAGACATGATGGTGTACTGGTGGATGCGGACGAGTCCCTTGATGAGGTCGGCTGGCCCGGCCGCGTAGCCGATGCGCCAGCCGGTCATGGCGTAGTCCTTCGAGAGGCCGCCCAGTAGGATCGTCCGCCGCTTGATGCTTTCGCTCAGCGTGGGGACACACACATGCTGGAAGTCGTACACGAGTCGGTCGTAGATCTCATCCGAGATCAGCACGAGGTCGTTCTGCTCCGCGAGCTTGGCGATCTCCAGCAGAGTCTCGCGCGTGGCGACCGCGCCGGTGGGATTGCTGGGGTAGCCGACGAAAATGGCCTTGGTGCGCGGTGTGATGGCTGCCGCGATGCGGGCCGGGTCCACCTGGAAATCGTCCTCCATGCGCGCGGGGATTTCCACGGGCACGCCGCCCGCAAGAAGCACCTCGGCTTGATACGAGACGAAGCACGGCGTCGGGATGATGACCTCGTCGCCTGGGTCGAGGATGGCGGTCATCGTCAGGTAGAGCGCTTCCGAAACGCCGACCGTGGCGATAATCTCGGTCACGGGATCGTATTTCACCCCGTATAGGCGAAATAGATTATCGGCAATGGCCTGCCGCAATTCGAGTTTGCCTGAATTGGATGTGTAATGGGTCTCACCTCGTTGTAGTGAACGGATGCCTGCCTCGAGCACAGGCTTTGGCGTGGTGAAATCGGGTTCACCGATGCCGAGCGAAATGACGTCCTTCATGGTCGCGGCGATGTCGAAAAATTTGCGGATGCCGCTGGGTTTGAGTCCCGCAACGCGGTGCGAGAGGTACTTCGTGTTCCCGATCTCAGCCATTGAGTCTCCTTGTTGTGGCGCAACTTAAGTTTGCGCCACTGACTATGGATAGATTACTGTACTGTTATCGCCGATGTTCAGCGATGATGGTTCTTCAGGATTGGGCTGTCCCTCCACGCGGCAATTGCGGCCGATGAGGGAATGTGTCAGCGCGGTGCGGATGATCTGTGTGCCTTCCTCGATGATGCTGTCCGAGATGACAGCCGAGTCGATCTTGCAATTTGGTCCGATGGAAACGTGCGGCCCGATGACCGCGTCCTTGATTTCCGCGCTCGGGTGGATGAAGACCGGCGCCTCGATCTTGACGTTCGGGCGCGTCGCGGCTTCGGATGAGTTGTCCGCCCCTCGGTCCAGAAGGGTGCGATTCGTATCCAGCGTGGCATCTATGGTGCCAGTGTCGAGCCAGGTGTTGATGGTTTGCGTCCGCACGCGCGCACCCTGCTCGATCATCACCGAGATGGTATCGGTCAGGAAGAACTCGCCTTTGAGCATCAGGTTGCGCTTCATCTGCTCTTCGATGGCGGCGAGAAGTTTTTGCGCGTCTTTGAGGTAATAACACCCAACCACGGCGAGGTTATTCTCGAACGATTGCGGCTTTTCGATGAAACGCGTCACCCAACCATTCGCGCCGACCTCCGCCACACCGAAGCGACGCGGATCTTCAACCGGCATCACCCACGCGACCCCATCGGCAGTTTCGCTGGCCAGGAAGGAGAAGTCGGTCTCCATGAGCGTGTCGCTGAAGCAGACGATCATCGGCCCGCGCAGGTGTTCACGCGCCAGCGATAGCGCGTGCGATTGTCCTTTCATTTCGTGTTGCACAACGAAACGGGCGTTCATATTCGGGTAGTGTTCTTTAATGAAGGGGGGGACTTGCAGTTCGCCAAGATAGGGCCCGAGGATGAAAACGTATTCCACGTTTTGCGGATCGGGCAGGGTCTTGAACATATCCAAAAGATGTTCCAGCGAGGTTTTTCCAGCCACGCTGACGAGAGGTTTGGGCTTGCTGAATGTGTGCGGCCTCATGCGGGTCCCCCACCCAGCCATGGGTATGACGATCTTCAATGATTCTGCCAAGGGATTCTCCGTTTAAGATTTCATTCCTATTTTACCAAACCAAAACCCGTTTTTCCAAAAAACAGGTTTCTGGCATTTGCGGTGATCTGATGTTTGGAAAATCACGACAGCCTGGCTTCCTGCTCCGCGATGATGTCTTCCAGCAAGTCCACGGCCTCTTTTAGCGTAGCCGCGTCGAAGGCGAATGTCGCACCCGCGGCCGCGAATAGTTCGGGCAGAGAGACCGTTGAGCCGAGCGCAAGCGCTTTGCGATAATTCTCCACAGCCTTCTTTTGATCCTTGCGCGCGTTGGCAAAGACTTGCACCGCGCCCAATTGCGCCAGCCCATATTCCACATAATAGAAGGGTGTGGTGTGGATGTGTCCCTGCTGATGCCAGTAGGTGTTTTTGTATTTCTCGAGGCCGCTGTAATCAATGCCCTGCATAAACCGATCCCATAACTCGCCCCATTTTGTTTCACAGCGTTGACCGTCGGAGGCTTCCTCGTGATTCTCGTAGATCCAATGTTGGAAGGCATCCACGAGGGCCATGTAAGGCCAGAAGGTGATGATACTCTCCATGTGTTCGATGCGGGCGCGGGCGACTTCCTCTTCGGTGTAATATCCGCCAAATTGCTTCGAAAGATGGGGCGCGGCAAGAAGTTCCATGCCCATCGAAGCGACCTCCGCGAACTCGGCTGGAACGTATTGCTCGGCTTTCTGATGGAAGCGCAGAGATGCGCTCTCGAACGTGTGGAAGGCATGCCCGCCCTCATGCAGGATGGTGGACACGTCAATGGCGGAATTGGTATGGCCCATGAAAATGAACGGCAGGCGCGCCACATTAAAGCCCAGGCTGTATGCGCCGCTGGCTTTGTTCTTGCGGCTGTCGAGATCGAGCAGGCCGTTATCCATCATGGACTGGTAGTACGCGCGGAATTGGGGATCAACCTGCTCGAAGACATTCAACGTCCGCTCGTTCAATTCCGCGACGGTCGCGGCGGGCCGCAACGCGGGACGGTTGAACTGGTCCACGTTTACGTCCCACGGACGCGTCGCTTCGAGGCCGAGACGTTTTTCGCGTCGCGCGTAGATTCGTCTCGCGGCGGGAACGACCGCTTCCTCGATGGCCGCGTGGAAGGATTTGCAATCTTCAGGCGTGTAATCGAAGCGCAGTTTTTGTTTCCAGATATAAGCGCGATAGTCGGGGTATCCTGTGTTCTGTGCGATCTGAGAACGCAGCGCCATGAATTTACCCCATAGTTCGTTGATCGCATCGCGGTTTTGGTATTTGCGTTCCTCGATGGCCCGCCATGCCCTCTCGCGCACGGAACGGTCGGGGTCGTACCAGTAGATGGTGACCATCTCCCAGAAGGTCTTCTCCTGACCATCCCACATCACAGTGGTGGCGCCCATGATTTTGTCGTACTCGGTGACAAGTTTCTGTTCTTCGGCCAGTAAGGGGAGGTTCTCTGTGCGGAAGATTTCGGATTCGCTCTTCATCATCTTGAACGCGACCGCGTAGCCCCCGGGCTGGAGTCCGCTGGCGAGCAGTTTCTCTTTAAGTCTTTGGTCGGCAGTTTTTGCGGGAGACTGGATCTGGTCTATGAAATCTGCGTATCGCTTTTGGATATCTTCGTCGGCGGTGTACTGGGTGGTGAGGATCTGCAAGCGGACGAATTGTTCGTCCACGCAGGAGGAGAGGGCGGACCAATCGTCCAGCCACGCGTCCACGTTGGACGCGTCCAGTGTTCTGGATTCGAGATCATTGAAATACGGTTCGTAATCCTGCCAGGTCATGGCGAGGATGGATTTTTCGTCAGCGGGAAGGGATTTGAAGTCCATATGGATTCTCCTTAACCTATTTCACAATGGTTAAATTCGCCAAACTTGCGGCGAGGCGTTTGATACCGACCGACTCGAAGACCACGTCCACGAGTTCGTCGTCGCCGTCGACGCGGGAGTCGAGGACGATGCCCTCGCCCCAGGCGGCGTGCTTGACGCGCGTCCCGGCGCGGAAATGCGTCTCGAGCACGCGCGCCGCGCGAGGTTCGGATGGACGCGACCAGGTCGTGTGCGATTCGCGCGGGCGGAGAGACCGTCCCGTGCGCGAGCGTCCCTGGATCAATTCTGCGGGCAGGTCGTCGAGGTAACGCGATGGAAGTTGTTCTTCGCCGTAGCCGCGTCCGCCGCGTTGGACGGAGCGAATCAAATAGAGGCGGTCTTTGGCGCGCGTGATGCCGACGTAGAAGAGGCGGCGTTCCTCCTCCATTGCTTCGGGATCGTCGAACGAACGGCTGTGGGGCAGGATGCCGTCGTCGAGGCCGACGATGAAGACCGCGCTGAATTCGAGTCCCTTCGCGGCATGGAGGGTGAGAAGTGTGGGGACGTTGCCCTCGGCGATGGTGTCCTGGTCGGAGACGAGCGCGACATTTTCAAGAAATTCTTCGAGCGTGCGCGTGGCGTAATCAAGCGCGAGGCGTTTCAATTCCTGCACGTTTTCCCAGCGGTCTTCGCCCTCTTCAGATTGATCGTCAATGTAATCTTTGTAGTTGAGGTCATTGATGATGCGGTCGAAAAGTTCGGGGACGGTGAGGGCTGGTGCGGCGGCTTTCCAGTTGGCGAGCGTCGCGCCGAAGTCCGCGAGGGGAATCGCGGCGCGTCCTGTGAATTGACTCCAGAAGGGAGAATTGGAGCCGCGCGCCAGGTCGAGGAGGACCGCGCCCGCCGAGAGGTTGTTTTGCCGCGCCACGAGGTGGATGGTGGAGAGTGCCTTGTCACCGATGCCGCGCTTGGGGACGTTGATGACGCGGTCGAGGCTGGCCTCGTCTGCGGGATTGTGGACGAGGCGCAGGAAGGAAATGATGTCCTTCACTTCGCGGCGTCCGTAGAATCTCTGCGCGCCGACGAGACGATAGGGCAGGCGCGCGGCGAGGAAGGCTTCTTCGAGCAAACGAGACATGGCGTTGGTGCGATACATCACCGCGCATTCGCCTGGCTCATGCTGGCGGGACGCGACGAGTTGCGCGATGGTGTCCACCACGAAGGACGATTCGGCGTAATCGTCGGGCGCTTCGTAGAAAAATATTTTCTCGCCCGCACCGCGCTCGGTGAATAAATTTTTCTTGCGGCGATGCTGGGCGCGGTCTATCACCGACATGGCCGCGTCGAGGATGTTTTGCTTCGAGCGATAATTTTGCTCGAGCAGGATGACTTGCGCGTCGGGGTAATCCTGCTCGAAGCGGTGAACGTTGCGCCAGTCCGCGCCGCGCCAGCGATAAATTGATTGATCCGGATCGCCTACACAGAAAATATTTTTATGCGCCGATGAGAGATGCCTCACCAGAGTGTATTGCGCGATGTTCGTGTCTTGAAATTCATCCACCAGCACGTGTACAAATCGGCGCGCGTATTTTTCGCGCACGGACGGGTTATCTTCCAGCAGGCGCGCGGTGTAAACGAGCAGGTCATCGAAGTCCACAGCGTTGCTGGTGATGAGGCGTTTTTGGTACTCGGTGAAGATTCGTTTTACAACTTCATCGCGGTAATTGGTAATTGGGTAATTGTCTGCGTCAATTAAATCGTTCTTCGCCTTCGAGATGGATGCATGAACGGATGCGGGGCGGAAGCGTTTGTCATCCAGATTAAATTCTTTGATGACGCTTTTGACGATGCGCTCCTGGTCATCGGCGTCGAAGATGACGAAGTTACTTTCCACGGGCAGGTGTTCGGCTTCGCGGCGCAATAGTCGCGCGCAGATGGAGTGGAAGGTGCCGAGCATCATGCCTTGAGTCGCTTCTTCGCCGAGCAGGGATTGGACGCGGTGTTCCATCTCTCGCGCGGCCTTGTTGGTGAACGTCACCGCGAGGATCTGGTAGGGGCGGACTCCCTCCGACGCGATCAAATAAGCGACGCGCTGGGTCAGCACCCGCGTCTTCCCGGACCCGGGGCCGGCGAGAACCAAAACTGGCCCCGTCCCCGCTGTGACGGCTTTTCGTTGAGGAGCGTTGAGTCTATCGAGGAAGTCCATGAGGAAAATTATGAAGGATGAATTACCCAGTACTTGCGTTCTGGGCAAGTGTGAAAGATGAAAGAACGTCCCGCAGGTTTGTCTCGAACTTCTGCGGGACGTGTGTACGTGTTTATCTGTCTACCTGTCTACATGATCTCCGATGTGCAATTTGGACAACGCGTGGCTTTGATATGGATGGTCGAGAAACAGTGCGGACATTCCCTGGTGGTCGGCTCGGCGGCGGGCGCGGGTTTCTTCATCTTGTTGGCCGCCTTAACGATGAGGAAAATCACCAAGGCGACGAGGAGGAAGTCCGCAACGGTCTGGATGAACACGCCATACTTGACCACAGCCGACCCAACGGTCGTTTCCAGGTGGATGAAACTGACACCGCCCATCAGGATACCGATCAACGGCATGATCACATCATTGATAAGTGAGGAAACGATCTTGCCGAACGTGCCGCCGATGATGACCGCCACGGCCAGGTCCAGCACGTTGCCGCGCATGACGAAGTCTTTGAATTCTTTTATCATTGAATTCTCCCGGGAGAGTTGATGAGGTGTATTCTACTTTCGGCGGGAAGGCCTGTCAATAAAACGGCTGACGAAGGAACCGGCCCCTTTCATATCTTTGTGGCGGGCATATTTGGATAATCTGGCAAACCCATGTAAAGTAATACTTCTGGGGTGTCTAAAACAATACTGTAGAACTGTTTTTCCCCAATATTAGCCCTACGATATGCCTACGGCCTTCCGATGGTTGACTCTCTTGTAGAATTGGGTATAATTTCGACTGCTGTTTTGTAGGCCTTGGTATCACATTTCAATGCAGTACAGCAAAGGAATACGCGGATGCCCGATTTGCTACTTGACGTTCAAGGGTTGGAGACCACCTTCAAGACCCCTGATGGGGTCATTCACGCGGTAAATGGCGTGTCTTTCGGTTTGAAAGAAGGCGAGACGCTCGGTGTGGTTGGTGAAAGTGGTTGCGGCAAGAGCGTGACCATGCACTCGATGTTGCGCCTGATACCCACTCCTCCCGGAAAGATTGTTGCGGGGAAAGCGTTCTTTTTCGGGCAGGACCTCCTCCAGATGTCCACAGAAGAGATTCGCCATGTGCGCGGCGCGCAGATCAGTATGATCTTCCAGGATCCGATGACATCGCTCAACCCGGTGTTGACGATCGGCAAGCAACTGGCAGAGCCGCTCATGCTTCATCTTGGCATGACCAAGAAACAGGCGGAGGATCGCGCCACCGAATTGCTTGGCATGGTGGGTATCCCAAACGCGCGTGAACGCCTGAAAGATTATCCGCATCAGTATTCGGGTGGGATGCGTCAGCGCGTGATGATCGCCATGGCGCTTTCCTGTTCGCCTCAGATCCTGATCGCCGATGAGCCCACCACCGCCCTGGATGTGACCATCCAGGCGCAGATCACGGACCTGGTCAAGCGCCTGCGGAGCGAATTGGGTATGTCCATTATTTGGATCACTCACGACCTCGGTGTGGTGGCTGGCCTGGCCCAACGTGTGATAGTCATGTATGGCGGATACATTATCGAAGAAGCAGACGTGAAAGATTTGTATTCCAATCCTTCCCATCCCTACACCATTGGCCTGTTGGGAAGCCTGCCGCGTGTGGATGAACAGGAACGCCACCGTTTGTATTCCATCGAAGGTGCGCCGCCGGTGTTGTATAACAAGCCCAGCGCCTGTCCGTTTGCGCCGCGTTGCAAATGGGTTATGGAACGCTGTTGGAATGAGAACCCGCCCCTCGAGCCAATTGCCTCGAAGCACAATGTTGCCTGCTGGGTGGACGTCAAGACCGGGAGACCTCGCTCATGAGCAACAACAACGCTGATGCCATCCTCAAAGTCGAGGAACTAAAAATGCACTTCCCCATCTACCGCGGCGTGTTCCAACGCCAGGTGGGCGCGGTCCACGCGGTGGATGGAGTCAGTTTCAATGTTTATCGCGGCGAAACGCTTGGCTTGGTAGGCGAATCGGGTTGCGGCAAATCCACTGTGGCGCGCACCGTACTGCAATTGTACAAAGCGACTGCCGGTGATGTGCACTTTGAAGATGTCAACCTGATCCAATTGCGCGGCGAGGCACTGCGCCAGATGCGCCGAAAGATGCAGATGATCTTCCAGGATCCATACGCCAGTTTAAATCCCCGCATGACCGTGGAACAGATCGTCGGCGAGCCGCTCATCGTTCACAGCGCCGCGACCGGCAAGGAAGTCCATGATCGCGTGGAACATCTGCTGGAAACCGTCGGCCTAAACCCGGCTTTTTCCACCCGTTATCCCCACGAGTTTTCCGGTGGACAGCGCCAGCGCATCGGCGTGGCACGCGCGCTCGCCCTCCAGCCTTCCTTCATTATTTGTGATGAGCCCATCTCCGCCTTGGATGTTTCCATTCAAGCGCAGGTGGTGAACCTGCTTGAGGACTTGCAGGAACAATTCAACCTGACCTACCTCTTCATCGCTCACGACCTTTCGATGGTGCGCCATATCAGCAAGCGCGTGGCGGTGATGTACCTGGGCGTGATCGTGGAATTGACGACGCGCGATGAACTCTATCTGAATCCCCTGCATCCCTATACCCAGGCCCTGCTCTCGGCGGTTCCCGTTCCGGACCCGGCGGTGGACGCGCAGCGTAAGCGCGTCATCCTCGAAG
>QZIJ01000098.1 GCA_003598975.1 Anaerolineaceae bacterium
TTGGTCAAGACGCGCGAGCCGGTGTAGGGGATGCCGAACATCTCAAGCAGGGCAGGGACGTGCGCCTCGCGCGCATCGCCGCCGAGTCCCTCCGCGATGTTGAAACAGATGTCGGGTCCGTATTCCTGAACCGTCTGTGGGAGGGTGCGGTCAGCCATCAGGAATTTTGTCTCGTGGCCGTCGCTTTCCAGTGCACCCTGGATGTGGTGGATGGTCTCGATGTGGTCGAAGTCCGCGAACGCGTCGGGCGGGACGCCCTCGGGTTTGGGCTGGCTTTCGTCCTTGATGTTGGCGATGACGGCGATCTTCCAATATCGTTTCATTCTGGAACCGGGAGGTTTCTCCATTGGATGTTACTCCTGACTGTCTGCATGATTAATGTCAAATAGGGAGTATAAAACATCGTGGGAATATGACAAGGTTTATGATCGCTTCCAAAGTTTAAAATTTTCCCGCGGATTTACCGTGCTTCGTTTACCAGAATGGATGTTCCCGTATCGGAAGTTTTTCGATTGGGTGAAAGTTGAATATTTGCAGGATGATTCCCCATGCGAGCGAAGTGGCGAATGAGAAAATGAATAATCCCAACCAGGCGAAAATATATTTGCTCCAATGGCTGCGCGTGGACGCGTGATCGTCGCGTACCAGCCAGAATGCCAGCGCCATTGTCGAGCCGTAAACGATGAAGACGAACAGCCACAAGAAAAGACCTGCCGGCATGGCTTGCCATCCCGCAAAAAATATTCTGCCTTGTTGTTCCATTAGTATCCCGTACAGCCCCGTTGTGATGAACACCTGCGGGGCAGTGAAATGATAACGACGCAAAACCAGCCACCACGTCAGCCACCACGCGGCGTAGAAACCGAGTCCCATGATCAGGTCAGGGATGAGTTGCGGATGGAAGAGCGCGGGCTGGGAAGTGTTTTTGATGTATTCGTTCAACCACGCACTGAATTCCAGGATCAGGGTGCAGGCCAGAGTAGAGACCAGCAGGCGGAAGGGAGGCGTTCCCCTTATCGGAAGTCGCCAGCCGAGCAGGTATGCCAGCACGAACAACGGATATGGCAACAGCACCGGTGAATCAAAACACGCTAGAAAAACCAGTCCGCCGCTGATGGCAAAGATCAATTTCCAGGTTTGATTCATCGTTGGTTCCTTTGCATGGAAGAACACCTTTTGGCCTTGCCTGGCCATTTGCTGTCAATCATACAGGAAAAATTCACGGAAAGTTGCACTCAAAAACAGCCTCCTGGCCGGCTAACGACGCTCTCACATGAGACTGCGATGAATGTAACTAGACAATCACCCCCGTTTCAGTTATCATTAGTGCGTTCTTGTACCAATGGGCTGTAATAAAGATGATGGCTCGTGAAAACAGAATATTGCCGGGGATTTCGCCTCTTGAAAATCCCCGGTTCGCCCGGATAGAGTCTATCCGGGCAGTTGTACGTAGTAACACCAATCCCGCAGGCGCCTGCCTGCAAAACCCCAAGTGCGGTGTGGAGGCATAATGACAGACTTGATCAAACAAATCGCCGGCGATCTGCAGAAGCAAATCGAGGCATTTGAGCCGGAAATCGGCATTTCTGATGTTGGTACGGTTTCCGAGGCTGGCGATGGGATTGCCCGCGTGTTCGGTTTGGCAAATGTGAAATCACAGGAATTAGTGCAATTCGCGAACGGTGTCATCGGCATCGCGTTCAATCTGGAAAAGGATAGCGTCGGCGTCATCATCATGGGTGACTATGCCGGTGTGACCGAAGGGATGAGCGTGCGTGCTACGGGACGCATCGCCTCGGTTCCGGTCGGGGACGGGCTGGTGGGCCGCGTGGTCAACGCGCTGGGTGAGCCAATTGACGGCAAAGGTCCCATTCAGAACGCTGGATATCGCCCCATCGAGCGCATCGCGCCGGGCGTGATCTATCGTCAGGATGTGGATACCCCAGTGCAGACCGGCATCAAATCCATCGACTCGATGATCCCCGTCGGCCGCGGCCAGCGCGAACTGATCATCGGCGACCGCCAGACCGGCAAGACTGCTCTCGCCATTGACACGATCATCAATCAAAAAGGCAAGAACCTCATTTGTATTTATGTGGCCATCGGCCAGAAGAAAGCCGCCGTGGCGCGCACGCAAGGAATCCTCGAACGCGCTGGAGCGATGGAGCATACGATTATCGTTGTAGCCGCGGCCGATGAAGCCGCCGCCATGCAATATATCGCCCCGTACGCGGGCACATCCATGGGCGAGGAGTTCATGGAGACCGGTCGCGACGCGCTCGTGATCTTCGATGACCTCTCGAAGCACGCTTGGGCCTACCGTCAGGTCTCGCTCCTGCTCCGCCGCCCGCCCGGACGTGAAGCGTATCCCGGCGACGTGTTCTATCTCCACTCTCGATTGCTGGAACGCGCCGCGCGCCTGGCGACACAATATGTGATCGTCAAAAAAGACTTCAAGGATACGCTCGCGGACGCGAAAGACGGCGTGGATAAGAAAGTCTACAAGGGGCCGCTTTCCAGGCATGAAGCCGAAGAAGCGCACAAGGCTATGAAAGATGCTGATGCGCACAAAGTAGTCAAAGTGAAAGGCACCGGTGGTTCGCTTACAGCATTGCCAATCATCGAAACATTGCTTGGCGACGTTTCGGCTTACATCCCCACCAACGTTATTTCGATTACTGATGGACAGATATTCCTCGAAGGCAACCTGTTCAATGCTGGTATCCGCCCTGCGGTGAACGTGGGTATCTCCGTTTCGCGCGTGGGCGGTGACGCTCAGACCAAGGCCATGAAGCAGGTGGCGGCCCGCCTCCGCCTCGACATGGCCCAGTTCCGCGAACTCGCGGCCTTTGCCCAGTTCGGCTCGGACCTCGACAAGGCTACGCAGGCCCAACTCGGACGCGGCCAGCGCATGCAGGAAATTCTCAAGCAACCACAGTACGCGCCAATGTCGCTGGAGAACCAGGTCATTGTGCTGTTCGCGGGAACCAACGGTTACGCCGATGATGTCCCGGTCGAGAAGATGCGCCAATGGGAACTGGACCTCGTCCGCTACATGGAAACGACCTATCCCGAGATCGGCAAGAGCATCACTGCGGAAAACAAAATCACCGATGACAACCGCGCCACGCTGGCCAAAGCGCTCGACGCGTTCAAAGTCTCCTGGCAGGCATAAGCAATGGCATCTGCGCGTGAAATGCGGCTCCGCATTCGGAGCGTAAAAAATATCTCGCAGGTGACGCGGGCGCTGGAGGCCGTGAGCGCGAGCAAGGTGCGCAAGGCGGAGGAAGCCGTGAAAGCCACCCGCGCCTATGCCGGTAAAGCCTGGCAGGTGCTTACGCACGTGGCCAAACAGCCGGGACGCGAATCTTTGCATCCGCTGTTGACAAAGCGTGCCGATATTAAAAACACACTGGCCGTCGTCATCACCGGTGACCGCGGTCTGGCGGGCGGCTATAACACCAATGTGATCCGCTTTGTGGGGCGCAAGTTCGATCACTATCAACATCCCGTTCATTTCGTTGCCGTTGGTCGCAAGGGGCGCGACCTGATGGTTCGCCGCAGGAAAAATGTGACAGCCGATTTCAGCAACCTGCCCGCCGCGCCGACATTCATGGATGTTTCCGCGATCGGCCGCATGGTGGTGGATGAGTTCCTCCAGGGCCGCGCCGACGAGGTCTACCTGATTTACACCGATTTCATTTCCATGGCCAGGCAGGAGACGGTGATCAAACGCCTGTTGCCGTTGGAAGTGGATGGCGGCGAACGCGTGGAAGAATACGAAGCCAAGGCTGGGCCCGCGGCGGCGTACACCTACGAACCGGGTGAGAGCGAAATTTTGGATGAGATCATCCCGCGCTTTACCGGCTTGCAGGTTTATCAGGCTGTGCTCGAGTCGCAAGCCAGTGAACACGCGGCGCGCATGATTGCCATGCGCAACGCCACCGACAGCGCGCTGGAACTGGTGGAACAATTGAAACTGGCCTACAACAAAGTGCGTCAACAGGCGATCACCAATGACATTTTGGATATTGTGGGCGGCGCGAACGCGCTGGCTCAATAATCTGGAGGCAGAATAATGGCAAAAGCAATCGGGCGCGTAGCGCAAATTCTTGGCGGTGTGGTGGACGTGGAATTTCCCGAAGGCCAGACCCCCGAACTTTTTGAAGCGATTGAAGTCGAGCGCGAAGGTAAAGAGCCGCTCGTTTTGGAAGTACAGAAGAATATGGGTAACAACTGGGTGCGGACTGTCTCGATGGACAGCACCGACGGTCTCCAGCGCGGCGTTCCCGCCGTTGCGACGGGCGCGCCCATCCTCGTCCCGGTGGGACCCGGTACGCTGGGACGCATCTTCAACGTTCTGGGTAAACCCGTGGACGAGAAGGGTGACGTCAAAGCCTCCGCTCATTATCCCATTCACCGTCCCGCCCCGCCCTTCGCCGAGCAGTCCACCCGCGTGGATGTCTTCGAGACCGGCGTGAAAGTCATTGACTTGATCGCTCCCTTCACCAAAGGCGGCAAAACGGGCATCTTCGGCGGCGCCGGTACGGGCAAGACTGTTATCATCATGGAACTCATTCGATCCGTGGCGACGGAACATGAAGGCAACTCCGTGTTCGCTGGCGTGGGCGAGCGCACTCGCGAAGGGACGCAACTCTACCGCGAGATGATCGAGTCTGGCGTTATGAAGGATACAGTCATGGTCTACGGCCAGATGAACGAGCCCTCGGGAGTGCGTCTGCGCGTGGCCCTGTCCGCGCTTTCGATGGCCGAATACTTCCGCGATCAGGGCCGCGACGTTTTGCTCTTCGTGGATAACATCTTCCGCTTCTCCATGTCTGGCTCGGAGGTGTCCGCGCTGCTTGGGCGTATGCCATCCGCGGTGGGTTACCAGCCAACACTCGCCACCGAAATGGGTGAGTTGCAGGAACGCATCACCTCGACGCGCACCGGCTCCATCACTTCGATGCAGGCCGTCTACGTCCCCGCGGATGACTACTCCGACCCCGCGCCGGTGGCGACCTTTACCCACCTCGACGCGACCATCGCCCTCGAGCGCTCCATCGTGGAAAAGGGCATTTACCCCGCCGTGGACCCGCTCGCTTCGACTTCCCGCATCCTCGACCCCAACATTGTGGGCGATGACCACTACAAGACGGCCCGTGAAGTCCAGCGCGTTCTACAACGCTACAAAGACCTGCAAGACATCATTGCCATCCTCGGCATTGACGAACTCTCCGAAGACGACAAACTCATCGTCTCGCGTGCCCGCAAGATCGAGCGCTTCTTCTCCCAGCCCTTCTTCGTGGCCGAACGCTTCACCGGCATCCCCGGCCGCTACGTCCCGCTCAAAGAAACCGTGCGCGGCTTCCGCGAGATCCTCGACGGCAAATGCGACGATCTGCCCGAGCAGGCCTTCATGATGGCTGGTACCATCGAAGACGTGCGCGAGAAGGCTGAGAAACTCGCCAAGAGTGCCTAGGTGTCAAGTGTTCCAGTGTCAGGTGTCACGTTTGTGGCACTTGATACATGACACTGGAGAACCATATGACTATCAAATGTGAAATCGTTTCGCAAGACCGCATGGTGTACGAAGGCGATGTGGACATTGTCGTTCTGCCGGGTTCGGCGGGCGAGATGGGCATCCTGCCGCATCACGCGCCCCTGCTCACCACGCTGAAATACGGCTTTATCAAAGTCCGCAAACAGGGGAACGAGGAAATTTTTGCCGTATCGGGCGGCGTGGCCGAAGTTCAGCCTGATATCGTCACCGTGCTGGCCGACGCGGCGGAAAATATCGAAGAAATTGATGTGGCCCGCGCTGAGCAGGCGCGTCAACGCGCACAGGATGTGCTTGCCAAAGGACTCCCTGCGGATACCGATGCCTACCTCGCGATTGAGGCCGCCCTGCGCCGCTCCAACCTTCGACTTGAGGCTGTCAAGCGTTATCGAAAGAGTTCCCGTCCCGCGAACCTTTCAGGAGAAAAATAATCCGTGGCAATGTTCTCGAAAGACCTCGGCGTTGACCTGGGGACGATCTATACGCGTCTCGCGGACTCCGGCCAGGTGATTCTCGAAGAACCGACCATTGTTGCCATCGAGGTGGCGGAGCAGAAAATGGTGGCAGTTGGCGTGGAAGCGCGCGACATGGTGGGACGTGTCCCCGACACCATTGAGGTGGCGCGCCCGCTCAAGAACGGCGTCATTGCTGATTATGAAGTCACGCAGACCCTGCTCTCCTACCTGCTTCGCCGCGTGAGCGGGGCGATGCGTTTCATCCGCCCGCGCGTGATGATCTCCGTCCCGTATGGAGTCACCAGTGTGGAGCGCCGCGCCGTCTACGAGGCGGTGATGGAGGCGGGCAGTCACGAAGCGCATTTGATCCAGCAACCGCTGGCCGCCGCGCTCGGCATTGATCTGCCGATCGGTTCGCCTTCGGGGAACATGGTCATCTGCCTCGGCGGAGGCTGCACCGAAGCCGCGGTGCTGGCGATGTATGGCATTGTCTCTGCGGATACCCTGCGCGCCGGTGGACTGGACCTTGACGAGGCCATCGTCACGTACGTGCGGAGAAAGTACGGTGTCATCATCGGCCAGGTGACAGCGGAGCAACTCAAGATCAAGATCGGCGCGGCCGTTCCCCAGGATAACGAGCAGAGCATGGAAGTGCAGGGACAAGACCAGGTCACAGGATTGCCGCGTCCCGTCACGTTGTCCACAGGAGAGATCGTGGAGGCGTTGCAGGATCCGCTGAAGCAGATGGTAGAGTCTTGTCGCAAGGTGCTCGAGAAGACCCCGCCCGAACTCGTCTCGGATATCATTGACCGCGGCGTGGCGATCTGCGGCGGTGGCGCGCTTCTGCGCGGCGTGGACAAACTGCTGACGAAATCCCTCGGCGTCCCCGCGTACCTGGTGGATAACCCGCTGACCTGTGTGGTGGAAGGCGCGGCCAAGGGGCTGGGGATGTACAACGTGTTGCGGCGCAGTCTGCCGCAGGTGTAAAAAAATTGAAATCGAAAGGCGTCTCGCTGTGAGACGCCTTTTTTGATTCAGCCCACTATTCATCGGAATTTACCCAGCAGGACTTCATCAAATCTTTACATGGCGTCCAGAACAACTTTACACGCGTCTTTTACCATGCTTGTTAACAATCCTCTGCATAGACGAGCAAACCATGAAATTTTTCAAGGAACCTTCCCGTATTACCATTACATTTTTTTTGCTGGCCGTAGTGATCGGCGGGGCCTGGTATTTTCTACAGTCTCCCGCTGCGAATGAAATCGCTGAGCCTTCCGTGCAGACCGCCAAAGTCCGCACGGGCGACCTGGTGCTGTCGGCCATCGGTGCGGGGACGATAGTCCCTGCCGCGCAGGTGGATTTATCTTTCCAAACGAATGGCGTGCTGGCCGCGATTGACGTGGCGGTTGGCGATGCTGTCACAGCTGGTCAGGTGTTGGGGCGGCTGGAAGAGAACGCGCAGACGGAGGCGGACTTTCAGGCGTTGTTCTCGCCGCAGGGACTGGCGCAGGCCGAACTTGCGGTCTCCGATGCGGAAATTGTCCTGACTGCCGCCGAAAATGACTGGATCAACCTGATTGGTGAGGAAGCCTGGTATTGGGAGGGGCAACTCGCACAAGCACAGGCTGAACTGGATGCTTTGCTTCAGAATCCGTCGGCCCCGTCCGAGCAGATTGCGGATGCCCAATCGCGGGTGGATGTGGCACAAGGTTGGTTGATATATTGGCAACAACTTCACACAGATGAGCTGGAAACTACCTACAAGGTCATTGATTTCAAAACCAAAAAGGTGACAAAGTTTCATTACGTTTACTATGAAGTGACCGACCAGGAACTGATGACGGCCTGCACCGCGCTGGAACTGGCGCGGGTCTCCTTGTTGGATGCCCAATCCGCGCTGGAAATCGTCCAGGCGGGACCCGAGGCGTTGACCGCGCCTCTCGCCGCGCTGGGGCCGCAGATGGCGCGTATCGAAAAAGCGCGTCAGGCCGTGGAACGGACGCGGCTGGTCGCTCCCTTCGATGGGACAGTCACCAGCCTGAATGGGACACTCGGACAAAACGTCGGCTCGTCTCCCGTGGTGACGCTCTCCACCGACCAATTGATGGTGCGCTTCTACCTGGACGAATCAGACTTGACGAAAGCGATGGTGGGCAACCCCGTCATCGTCACAGCGGAAGCATATCCCGACCTTCCGCTAGACGGTCGGATCGTGATGGTGGAGCCGACTCTGCAAACGGTGGACGGCTCTCCCGCGGTGGTCGTCTGGGCCGCGTTGGCCGAGGGAACGGAATCCGCCCTTCTGTCAGGGATGAGCGTGGAGGTGGAGTCCATCGCGGGGGAAGCGCGCGACGCGCTCCTCGTCCCGATCCAGTCCCTGCATTTGGTCGGCCCAGATTCGTACGCGGTCAATCTGGTCCTGCCCAATGGGTCGTTGGAATTGACGCCCGTCATAGTGGGCTTGCGCGATTACGCCAACGCCGTGATCCTGAGCGGGTTGAAGGTGGGGGACGTGGTCAGCACCGCGCCGTAGTTTCTTTACAAATTCTTCATGCTCACTGCAAGGGAACTTTGCAGTTGCCTTCTAAACTCGCATTCATAAAAGTTTGAATCAATGGAGTCAATCATGGAAAAAAATAATTCTTCATCCAAGCGAAAATCCCGCACCACCAGAACGACGATGATCGTGATCGTGGTGGTTTTGCTGGTGGCGGCGGGCGCGTATTTTGCCTGGCCCAAAGCCGAAACTGTTGAGGCCACGCCCGCTTTGCAAACGACGAAGGTCCGCACAGGTGATCTGGTGATCACTGCCAGCGGCGCGGGGACGGTCGTTCCGTCCGCGCAGGTGGACCTGGCATTTCGCACAGGCGGCATCCTGAACGAGTTGAATGTGGCCGTCGGCGACACCGTCGAACGCGGGCAGGTGCTGGCGCGTCTCGAGGGAAGCGTGCAGGCCGAGGCGGATTTCCAGGCGCTGTTCACTGCCGCTGGTCTGGCGCAGGCCGAACTGGCCGCGATCAATGCCCAGGAAGCGCTGGATGAGTCAACCAATATTCTCAAATATTTGTTGGGTGCGGACGCGTATTACTGGGAAATGCAATTGAATCAGGCCGAGGAAACTTTGACGCAATTGAACGCTGATCCCGCCGCCACCGCGACGCAGAAGAACGACACGCAGGCAGTGGTGGATAATGCGCGCACAAAACGCGACTATTTTCTGGATAAGTACATCGTTGCATTGGCGAAATCGGGTGAATACTTCATAGATGATTCCGATCTGGCGCTGGCCCGTTCCAATGTGGAGAATGCCAAATTGCTCCTGCAGGATGCCCAGTCTGCGCTGGAGATCGTTAAAGGCGGACCGTCGGCTTTGCAGTCGCCGCTCACCACACAAGGTCCAGAAATGGAACGTCTAGAACAGGCCCGCCTGAACGTGGAAAACTCACGTCTGGTTTCCCCCTTTGACGGTGTGGTGACGCGTCTCGATGCGGTGGTTGGACAGAGTGTTGGTTCCTCTTCGCTCCTGACAGTGGCCACGACCAACCAGTTGCTGGTGCGCTTCTATCTGGATGAAACCGATCTGGGCAAGGCAAACGTCAGCAACCGCGTCACGTTCACGTTCGACGCCTATCCCGACCAGTCCATTGGCGGCGAGATCGTCAGCGTGGAACCCGCCCTGCAAACCGTGGACGGCACGCCTGTGGTCGTCGCCTGGGCGAAACTGACCGAGGAAAGCGAGGCCGTCATCCTCTCTGGCATGACTGTGGAAGTGGAAGTGATCGCAGCGGAAGCGCGTAACGTGTTGCTGGTCCCCGTCCAGGCTCTGCGCGAACTTGCCCCAGGTTCTTACGCGGTCTTCGTCGTCCAAGCGGATGGCTCGTTGCAGATGACTCCTGTCACCGTTGGTCTGCGCGATTATGCCAACGCCGAGATCTTGAGCGGACTCAAAGTCGGCGATGTGGTCAGCACAGGGACGGTGGAGACCAAGTAATCAGTGATCAAATTTCAGTGATCAGTGATGAGGTGATGTGATGAACAATAACCTAATCGAAATTACGGGTATGACAAAAGTGTACGGCGAGGACGAGGCGGCGGTCTACGCGCTGGCGGGGGTGGATGTGCAAGTGGTGCGCGGCGAGTTCGTCGCCATCATGGGACCTTCGGGTTCGGGCAAGTCCACGCTGATGAATATCGTCGGCTGTCTCGACCACCCCACCGAAGGCGCGTACATGCTCGATGGCCGCGATGTGAGCCAGATGAGCAAGAACGAACTGGCAGACGTGCGCAACGAAAAACTCGGATTTATTTTCCAATCCTTCAACCTGCTCCCGCGTTTGAGCGCGCTCTCGAATGTGATGCTGCCCATGCTTTACACCGCGGACGATGTCAGCGACGAGGATGCCGAAGCCCGCGCGGTCGCGTCCCTCACCTCGGTCGGACTCGAGAACCGCCTGCATCATCGTCCCAATCAACTCTCTGGCGGACAGCAACAACGCGTCGCCATCGCGCGCGCCCTTGTCAACAAGCCGCCGCTTATTTTGGCGGACGAACCGACGGGCAACCTCGACTCGAAATCCAGCGTGGAGATCATGGATATTTTGCACAACCTCCACAAGGGCGGCGCGACCATCGTCATGGTCACGCACGAAGCGGACATTGCCGCGCACGCTCAGCGCGTCATCTGCGTCAAGGACGGGAAGATTCTCTCCGATGGCAGCGATGGCAAAAACCATTGTGCGGGATTGCATCAATAGAGGCATTTCATGAAACTTAGAAAAATTTTCCGCTCGGCCTGGGAAGGCCTGATGCTCAACAAAATCCGATCCTTTCTCACCACGCTTGGTGTCATCATCGGGGTGGCTTCGGTCATCGTCATGCTGGCGGTCAGCGCGGGCGCCGAAGCCGCCATCGCCGACCAGATCAACGCCCTCGGCGCGAACCTGATCATCGTCTCGCCCATGCGCGGCGTCCCTGGCGCATCGCGCACCCTGCTGCTCGAAGACGCGTACGCGATTGAAGAGCAGGTCGTTGGCATCACAGGCGTCTCTGCCGAACAATCCCCCGCGCCGCAAAACATCCGCGCGGGTGGCGTGGACCTGGAAGCGATTGCCCTCATCGGCACCACTGCCGATTTTCCCGACGTGCGCGATTACGCCGTCGCCGAAGGCCGCTACTTCACCGCAGACGAGGACGACCGCAAAGCCAAACTTGTCGTACTCGGCGCGGGCATCGCCACTGACCTGTTCGGCGCGGAAAGCGCCCTCGGCCAGACCATCACCGTCGGCACGACCAAACTCACCGTCATCGGCGTGATGGAATCAAAGGGCATCGTTTCCGACGTGGATTACGACGGGCGCATCTACCTGCCTCTCAATCTCGTTCTCCAAAAATATATGCCCGTCTCCACGATGCGCGCCGACGCCGTCCGCACCATTTATCTCAAGGCCGAAAGCCAGGAACAGATCCCCAGCATTATCGCGCAGACCACCGCCCTGCTGGCGGAACGTCACGACGTGGACGCGGCCAAGCCCGACTTCACCGTGCAGACTCAGCAGGACATCATCGCCACGCAGGAGGCCACCACCGCCGCGTTTCGCGACCTGCTGGCCTGGGTAGCGGGCGTCTCGCTCCTCGTCGGCGGCATCGGCATCATGAACATCATGCTGGTCTCTGTCACTGAACGCACGCGCGAGATCGGCCTGCGCCAGGCGCTGGGTGCGCGTCAATCCAATGTTCTCATGCAATTCCTGATCGAAGCCATCATCCTCAGCCTGGTTGGTGGGTTGGTCGGCGTATTTATCGGCGTCGGAGGTTCGTACCTGTTCGGCTCGCTCGGCACCATGCGCACGGAAATCGTCCCGCTCTCCATCCCGATTGCTTTTGGCGCGGCGGCGGTGATCGGCATCTTCTTTGGCTACTATCCCGCCACCCAAGCCGCGAAACTTGACCCCATCGAAGCCCTCCGTCGCGAATAACCCGACTTTCAATTTCCAACCCGAAAGGACTTTTCCAATGAAACGCATTTCCCTCATCTTGATCGTTCTCCTCTCCCTCTTCCTCGCTTCCTGCTCAGGGACAGCGGACTCTGTTTCGACAACCACCAACTCTGACGCGTATGTCAGCCCGAGCCTGGATGTCAGTTACGAAAACGCACTCTCTGCCCGCCTGCAACTGACGCTCGGTTCGCTCAAACTGGCCGAAACGAATACGCCCATCACGCCTGACCAGGCAAAGGTTATGCTCCCGCTCTGGCAGGCGCTCCTCAACATGACGCGCACAGGCAACAGCGCCCAGGCTGAAGTCAACGCGTTGCTCGGTCAAATCGAAGCCGCGTTCACCCCTGAACAACTGACGGCCATCCGCGATATGAAACTCGTCTCCGATGACATCCAGACTTGGGCGGCGGCCAACAACGTTACAGTCGGCAGCGGCGGCGGACAGGGGAATGGTCAAGGCGGCGGTGGGATGTCTCCCGAAGCGCGCGCCACCAAACAAGCCGCGGAAGGTGTCACAAGTGGAAGCAGCGGCAACGGCGTCTCGACCGTCATGCTCAACTCCCTCATCACGTACTTGCAGGGATTGGCTCAATAATTTGTCTCAAAGCCGTAGAGCGAGATACTATTTCGCTCTACCAAAGGAAATCACAATGAAAGCTCTCCGCACGTTCACCCTCATCGTTCTCGCGGCCGCCCTGCTCATTGCATGTGCCCCAGCCGCAGAAACCACCCCCGTCGCGCCGACCTCCATCGCGGGCGAATACCTCTCCACCGAATACGCCGACGCGGCAAGCCTCCGCAACCAACTGGCCTTTGGAATCATGCAACTGGACGGCACGCCCAACGCGGTCACTGCCGAACAAGCGCAGACCCTCATCCCGCTCTGGCAGGGAATCATCGCCCTCAGCGGCGACGAGACCACCGCCAGCGAAGAACTGACCGCCGTGCAGGACCAGATCGTCGCCGCGTTGACTCCCGATCAATTGCAAGCCATCGCCGCCATGCAATTGACCAACGCCGACCTCAGCGCCTTCTACGCGGAATACGGCATCACTGTTCCCACGCCCATCCCAGGCGTGACGAAAGTCCCAGGCTCGGGAAGCGGTAAGACCGAAGAAGAGAAAGCCGCCGCTCAAGCCACTGCCGCGGCCTCAGGTCAAACCACGGGCACGGGACAGGCCGCCAAAACCTTTCTGTTCGAGAAAACCATCGAGTATTTGACAGGTGTTGCAGGACAGTAGGAGTTCGAATTAGATAAAGTAGAAACGGCTCCCGAAAATCGGGAGCCGTTTCTGTTGAGAGCAGAAAAAACTTGAAGCCACTTTTCCTGGGCGCAGGTCAATTTTCAATTCGCAGACGCCTTACCCTCACGAAGCACCCTTCAGGGTACCTGCGCTGGGGGCTGCGGACGGCGAAGCCGTCCAGCCAGAAAAATGATAAGGCGTAGAAAACTGCTTGGGATGTGCGCAGATCGGGCGAGTGAGCCTCAGGCGAACATCGCCCAGAGCAAGTGCATTGGCGCTTGCCATCCCCAGCGTCGGGGGGTGCACGTTTTGTTGGGCAGATTTTACTTGGAAATGCTCAATTCGTCTGACCATATCCACAAATCTTGAATTGCTTCCATTACAACATCTGGCTTGCTAAACCACAGGTAATGATTGGCTCCTTCTACGATAACCACTCTTGACATCGGTAAATCTTGTTCTAACCGAGTGGCTTGTTCAAAAGCATGAGTATCCTGATCTCCGTCTACAATGATGACAGGCACTTTCACTTTATCCAAACCACTTACTAGGGTTGCTAACGATGCTGGAATAATAAGCGTTTCTTTGGCTGATGCAATTACATGGCTGGGGCGTAACCCCAATTCAATAGTGGAATCATAGAATGTTTCGGGCACGGTATCCAGCGGAGCAAAATAATCTTTATTTTGTTCAATAATTGCTGGCGCTATCCAATGCCGCCCGACAGGTACATATATCGTATGAACGATAAAATCCCCAAGAATTGGCGTTCTTGCGATCACATTGAAAAAATCCGTCTGTCTTTCGCGCGGATAAGGTGATGAACCTAGCAATACTATACCTGTCAGTTCGCTTGAATATTCTTGGGCATATGCTAAGGCTATAACTCCGCCCCAAGATTGACCTACGATTATCGGTTTTTCAACTTCTAATTCTTTGAGGGCTGCATGAATCAGTCGTGCCTGAACATCTGGCGTTAATTCTTCATGTGTGGGCTTTTCGCTATATCCCAATCCAGGGCGGTCAATGATAATTACTCGATATTTGCTCACAACCAATTCGTAAAGCGGGGAAAGTGAGAAATCCTGTACTTTTCCGCTTCCCCCTGAAATCAAAACAACAGGTTGCCCTGTTCCCGCTTCAACATAATGTAGATGAACATTCTCCGCTGTTACAAAGTTTGAGGGTGGATATTTTTCCTCTGCTCTTTGGACAAGTATGTCTGTGTAGATTTTTCCACTAACAAAGATAATCGTTATGGTCGCCAACAATATCCAGATAGACTTTTTCATGCTTCCCTACTTATCGTTTGAAATTATCTGCCCAACGGTTTGCGTTCGCGAAGCACCCTTTAGGGTACCTGCGCTGGGGCAGGGACGGCGAAGCCGTCCAACTGGAAAAATGCTGAGGCGTAGAAAACTGCTTGAGATGTGCGCAGATCGGGCGAGTGAGCCTCAGGCGAACATCGCCCAGAGCAAGCGCATTGGCGCTTGCCATCCCCAGCGTCGGGTGCACGCTGTGTTGGGCGTTTTTGAGCCTACCAAAACGATAACTGGACGAAACCATGCCAATATTCAAAGCCTACGTGTCCATTTTCTTCAGTATTTCTAGCAATTTCGTTGTTGTATTCCAGTTGCGGACGGTCATGGACTTATAGAATGGTGTTTCCATAATTTTATTAAGACGACTTTTGGTGCGTTGGGAACTGAGACGTTGTGAGTAGATTACGCCATTACCTGCCCAGACTTGGTCGACTCCCTCTCGAGGGCTGAATGCAGGCATAGCCTGAGCCGAATCAATGCCCATCAGAAAGATTGCATCGCTATGATACTTCTCGGGCTGCTCACCGAAGCCTTTTGGTTTGTTATCAATGATGGCTTGGAATTGCTTGTAAGTCAACACCAAAACTTTGACAAAACCATCATTAAGTTTGAAGTTTTCAGGTAAAACCCCTTCAATCTGGGCTTTTACATCGTTGGCGCGTTTGTTGGATTTTAAGATTACATTACCACTGGCAATATACGTCGAAACATTGGAAAATCCTTGTTCTTCCAGGCATTTTCTCAAACCTGCCATTGGTACTGTATTTTTGCCACCAACATTGATGCCGCGTAAAAGGATTACATAGGTATTCATTGTTCCTTGATTCCTTACGTTTTCTTTCTAAGTAGAATGTGCTGAACTCAAACGCCCAACGGTTTGCGTTCGCGAAGCACCCTTTAGGGTACCTGCGCTGGGGCGGGGACGGCGAAGCCGTCCAGCCAGAAAAAGGCTCAGGCGTAGAAAACTGCTTGGGATGTGCGCAGATCGGGCGAGTGAGCCTCAGGCGAACATCGCCCAGAGCAAGCGCATTGGCGCTTGCCATCCCACACGTCGGGTGCACGCTGTGTTGGGCGCTTTTATTGAACGGAGAATACGAGACAATAACTGTGGTCATAGCCAAATCCGTATTTATCCCAACACACAATAACTTCGCCATCAAAGCGCAATACCTGTGAAATTTCTTTTCCAATATCCCAAGCCAAAGTCGTCACTTGATTTTCTACTTTGAGATTGGCGACTTCCAATATGACCTTTCCTGTTGGTTTCATATGGGTCCGAAGCTGTTGATAAACGTTTCGAATATCCTGCAAATAAGCATTGTAGCCTTCGCCCGTGATCTTATAGCCTGCGAACGGATACTGGGGATGATTTTCTTTCGTCATGTAAGGCGGGGATGTAATCGAAAAATCAATTTCTGGAAGGCTCATATTGGCCAGTAACCGCGAGTCTCCCTGGATGATATTTTCTGGATTGGACAGTTTGCTTCTCGCAAAGTTAACCCTGTCTTGATCCCTCTCTACTCCAAATGGAACACGTCCCATGCGCTCAGCCGTAAAAAGTGTTGTGCCATAACCTGCAAAAGGATCAAAAACGACATCCCCTTTTTGAGTATATTGTTCGAGAAAATGTTCGACCAGACTTTCCGGGTAGCGAACATCATCATCTTGAAAGACGTCTGGGAGAGGATATTGATGTGACATGGTGAGATGGATGTATGTTTTCACTGACACTAATATTCGTTCCTTTTGATTTGACTCAGCGCCCAACGGTTTGCGTTACCCGCGCTGGGGCGGGCGCGGACTCTGCTTGGGAGCAGGAAAAGCCCGAAGCGAAGAAAAAATCGTTCCTGTCAGAGCCTTTTTCGTTTTGGGATCAATTTTCAGATTGCGAGCCCCAAACCCTTGACACTGCTGTTTATCGGTAGGCGCTTTTTCACGGAATCTCTGAGTGATATACAAGAACGTTCTTTATGCTTTTCGAGCTAGAAATACTTGTTCTAACTACAAGCTGGAAAAAATCGGGTCCACACGTTCGCTTTACCATGTTAATGTTGTTAGTGGACAGTATATAATCTATGGCACCATATGTGCCTCTGCCGTAGCATCCAGCAAAAATGAGAAGAATATTTTTGGGATTGTGAGGTGATTTCATTCGTACGATATAAGCGACATCTTCTACAAGACTCCCGTTTTCGTCATGGCGAGGAGAGAAAAAATCAGCACCATCATCTGAACCAATAGCTCTTTTTGCATCACCCTTATATGGAGTACCCAGAAAACGAAGTGGGTAGAACCCATGTCCTTCTACATTTCTGGTGATGGAATTGGAGACTGGTCCACCTATGGAAATTACTGGATAATCCCAATTAATCAAAGAGTCATTTGTAGTAACGATAATTTCTTTGTAGTAATTTTCTAAAAACCCCTTCAATTTGATGACACTTTGAGCATCTTCTAGATGAACAAGCGGCTCAAATTCTCCCTCAGCTGTAAGTAATCCCCCCCGTTCTCCTAAAAAAAGGAAAATCTTACCTTGTATTATTGGCTTAGCTTTTTGAGGATACCAAAACCACTGTCCTGCATAAATGTGGATTTTTAATTTCAAAAAATCCCAAGATTTTCCGATTACGAAGCCTATAAATGCAACAAGTAGACCAGATAAGCTATCCATAATTAGTTTTGATATGTTCATAGAGTTAATCTCCTAAAACGACGGGGTTATAGTTGATATAAAAACCTTGCACCTATTTATTTAAGAATCTCATAGCCGCTGAGGCGTGTTCAAAATGATCTTTGTGCCAAGCTGAAATTTTATCTATAAAAAAGAAGCCTACTTCATTAGTCTCCCTTGAATTTTTTATCGATCCTCCATCAATTCCACAATGAAAGAGGATGAAGTAAGATGTATGCGGTCTTTCATATTCGCCAGGAAGGCAGGAAATAATATTGATAATTTCCTTTACAGAAATATGATAGCCTGTTTCTTCAAGAACCTCACGCCGAATCGATTCTTCTGGTCTTTCACATAATTGCGCCCAACCGCCAGGGAGTCCGTATAAGCCGTCATCAGATCTCCTCACAAGAAGAAGCTTCCCTACATCAGAAAATATTGCTGCTACTACACCGATCTTTGGTGTAACAACACCAAGATCTTTTTTAAACATATTTACGATTTTTTTAGAAGGAATTCCGAAAATTTCACCATATTTTGATGATGCAATAAATAGCAATTCCTCATATCTTTCATAGTCATACGGATTGTTACTGTATGCAAGACCTTCTTGAGCAATTCCTCTAATTTTCTCAAGAAGATATAAAGACCTACTAAAAGAATCGTCTCCCATAAATTCACCTTCATATAGTAATCCGAGAGTTAGTGTTTATGGCAAGCGCCTAACGCTTTCCGCAGTGGACAGTGGGCGGGCGTGGACTCTGCTTGGGAGCAGGAAAAACTCGAAGCCGATCTGCCGAAGGTGGCAAACATCAAGGGAAAAATGCTCGTGAAACGTGCAGAATCCCTTTTGTCCGCTACGAGCTTTATTGGATGCGCTTAGAGCTTGCTTCTAAGTGCTATTCCAAGTTTCTCAATTACATCCAAAAATTCTATCAAATCTTCTTTCACAATAGTTGGCTTTGAGCCTATCAATTTCGGATCACAATTCACCTTCTTTACAAAATCGCTGTCAATTTCGCCGAAATTATGTGATGAAATATGCCGCACTTGAAACAAGTAATAAAGCCTCTTATATTCATCTTCGGTAATCAAATCCGAGAGTTTAATTGAAAGAGTTTTCGATAAGTGTTCTTGTAATGCATCTAGATTTTGAAACAAATTTCTAGGTTTTTCAGGAATAAAGGATGGAAATTCTCTTGCAAGTCTCTTCCCCAAACTATCAAAACTAGAAACCCCAGCAACAAGTGCGTCCATGAGAATAACTTCTTGAAGTTCAGTTTCATTGGGCTGGAGTTTTGAGATTACGCTAAGGCGTTTTTTTGATGCTTCCAATGACTTCAGGAATATTGACATCGAAGTAAGCCGAGAGCAGTCAGGGCAACAAGCAAAAATTCCATAGACAGCAAAGACCAAGTTGCATGAATCGCAGATTACTTCTGTTTCTAAATCTTTTTCAGTGTAATACTTGATTGGAAAATTAAAACTGCTGGTCTCAACTTTGAAAGAGATAAATGACTTGTTTGTGGATCGCTCTAAGTTCTTCAATGAACGTTCGAAATCTTTCAAAATAGGACCTAAGGTTTGTTTCACTGCAATGGATTTGGCATACTCAATTTGGTCATCTGTTGTGAAGTTCTCACTCGCCTCTTTGTGTTCGCAATATGGACACGTACAGTCTGATATGTCGAGTCCCGTGCCTGGCTTTACCTTAAAGTATTTCTTGCACTGAGGGCATTCTCTTCCGAGCATGCCTTTGCTATCAGTTGGCAAGGTAACGTGAACGCTTGTTATGTCTGACATTTTGGTTTCCTTGAAATATATGCATGAGCGCGCCTAATTCTTTTGAAGTGGCGAAATTTTTCTGACATCCCTTTGTGTGATTATCCATCCAAACCTCTGTATAATACTTTATGTACAAATTATAGAGTCTTTCCCCGAAAAGTCAACAGGAGTTCCCATGACCGACACAGACGTCTTCATCATCTCCGCTGTCCGCACCGCGATTGGCTCTGGCAAGGAAACAGGCGCGCTCCATCCCCTCCAGCCCGTGGAACTGACCGCGCTTGTCATGCGCGAAGCCGTCCGCCGCGCGGGCGCCGACCCCTCCCGTCTCGACGACGCCATCTGGGGCATCGTCACCCCCGTCGGCGATCAGGGCGCCAACCTGGCGCGGCTCGGCGTACTCAAGGCGGGCTTCCCCGTCCACGTTCCCGCCGTCAGCCTCAACCGCATGTGCGGCTCCAGCCAGCAGGCTGTCCACTTTGCCGCGCAAGCCATCCTCGCGGGCGATGCCGACCTCATCCTCGCGGGCGGCACTGAGATGATGTCCCACCAGCCTCTCGGTGCAGACTACCCCTCCGCCTGGCCCGACGTTGGCCATCCCCTCATCCATCAGGGACTCAGCGCCGAACTCATGGCCGAAAAGTGGCATCTGACTCGTGACGAACTGGACGACTACGCCTGCGACTCCCACATCAAAGCGGGACGCGCCCTCGACGCGGGACACTTCGCCGACCAGATCGTCCCCGCTTCACTCCCGACGGGGGAGCGATTCGCGGTTGACCAGGGCGTTCGCCGTCCCCCCGACCGCGACAAGATGCGCGCGCTGAAACCCGTCTTCAAAGCAGACGGCGTCATCACCGCGGGCAACTCCAGCCAGGTCAGTGACGCGGCCGCCGCGCTCCTCCTCGCTTCCGCCTCCGCCGTCGGACGCTATAACCTCGATCCCCTCGCCCGCGTCGTCGCCCGCGTCGCCATCGGCTCCGATCCCACCCTCATGCTCGATGGCGTCATCCCCGCCACGCAAAAAGTCCTCAAGCGCGCCGCTCTGACTCTCGACGACATGGACGTGATCGAGATCAACGAAGCCTTCGCTTCGATGATTCTCCCCTGGCAGCGCGAACTCCACCCCGACATGAGCAAAGTGAATCCCAATGGTGGCGCCATCGCCCTCGGACATCCACTCGGCGCCACCGGCGCGGTCCTGATGACGAAACTCGTCCACGAACTACAGCGCATCCACGGCCGCTACGGCCTGCAAGTGATGTGCATCGGCCACGGCATGTCCACCGCCACCGTGCTCGAAAGGGTGTAAATCTCGCTTCCCTGAGCGGAGGAGCATGCTCTTTGCTCCGTAGTCGAAGGGCGATGGATTAGTTAGAAAGAATAACATGCCATACTATGCCTACATTCTCAAATGTGCTGATGGTTCATTTTACACAGGAAGCACGGGTGATTTATCAAAACGTCTTTGGGAGCATGAACAAGGCTTGAGCGGCGAGGCTTATACGTTTTCGCGCAGGCCCGTTGAGTTGGTTTGGAGTTGCGAGTTTCCGCTTTACAAAGAAGCCTTGTTTGTTGAGTATCAGATCAAAGGCTGGAGCCGTGCAAAAAAGGAATCTCTAATTCGCGGCGATTGGAATGGAATTCACGAGATTGTGAAAGCGGAGCGAAAAACGCGAGAGAAGAAAAAACGCGCATAAAGTTACACTGTCCTGAGCGGAGTGACCGAGTGCAAGTCGAGGGAGCGAAGTCGAAGGGCAATCTCATGGAACAACGCTTGTACTTGAGACTCGCCCTTCGACTGCGGGAGTACCCTCCGCTCACGTGTGCCTGCGGCACAGTGCAGGCAGGGCGGCGAGTTAAATCAAAAACGGCGCACCATGCAAGTGCGCCGTTCTTTCTTCTTTCATCTATCTTCTTATTTCGGCGTTGGTGTCGGCGTCTTTGTCCCGGGCTTCGGCGTTTGCGTCGGCGTGGGCGTCCGCGAAATCGTCGGCGTCACCGAGGGAGTGCTGAACGTGGCCAGTCGTTCGCGTGCCTCCGTCCGCCACGCGGCAGGGACGGCCTCCGCAGGCAGGGCCAGCAACGCCTCCCAATCGCGCTTGGCGCCTGCGAACTGTCCCCCCATCGCATCCTGCGACTTGGCGCGCCAGTAATAGACCTGTGCGCGTTGCTCGTCCGTCTCGGCCAGCCGAAAAGCCACCTCCGCCTGGAGGAAGGCGTTCCCGAATTTTTTGTCCAGCATATAGGCGCGCGTCAGGCCGATCTGTGCCTCGAACGATTCGGGATAGGTCAGAATGGCGACGCGTAATTCGTAGATCGCCTGCGGCCCCACGCCCAGTTCGAGATAGGTCAGGCCGCGGTACAAGCGCGCCAGCGGATCGTTTTCCAACTCGATGGACGCATCCAGTTTTTCGAGGGCGGTTTCGTAATCCCCGTTCATGTAACTCAGTTTGCCCTGCAGGAAAAGCGTCTTCACGTTTTGCTCGGCGTAGGTGACGTATGTCTGCAGGGCCAGCATCGCCTCGTCGGTTTGACCGTTGGCGGCGTACGCCTCGCCGAGGATCAGATAGACAGGCACGAGGGTGATATCCAGCTCCTTGGCTTGTTCGGCGGATGCCAGCGCGCGTTCCACGTCACCCTGCGCGAGATAGGCGCGCGCATATTCATAATGAAGCAGCGCCGAGTCAGGGATGAGCGCTTCGGCGGCTTCCAGATCTTCGAGCGCGCCTTCGGCGTCATCGCGATCGGTCTTGTAGGCCGCGCGGACAAGATAGGCCTCGGCGTAGGCGGGGTCTTTCTCGATGGCGGTGTCGAGGTCGTCAATGACTTTGGTCTTGGGATCGAGTGCCAGATGGACACGTGCCCGCCCCACGTACGCGGGACCGAAATTCGGGTTCAGCGTCAGGGCCTTTTCGTAAGCCTCCAGCGCTTCCACGTATTTTTCCTGGAAGCGATACGCCTCGCCGATGAAGAACCACGGGTCTGCAGACTGCGGCTCGACCGCCGCGATCTGTCCCATAAATTGGATCACCTCGTCCCAGTTGCCGCGGTTGTAGGCGTTGCTGGCGGCGCGGAACATGTCACCCGATTCGGGTTGTCGCGGCGTGGGGTTGTAGAGCGGCGTGGGCGTGTACGTGGCGGGAAGCAGTGCCCACAGCGGCGTCGGTCCGACGTAGGTCGGCGAGGGACGCGCCGTGGCGTTCACCGCGGTGGGAGTCAATGTGAAAGTGGGGGAAGGGCCGAAGGTGAATGTGGGGATGGCCGTCGTCCGCGGGATGCGCGGCAGGACGAACATGAAGAAGACCAGTCCGCACAGCGCGGCGCCGATCACGCCCATCCCTGCAAGACGTACCAGCGGCCTGGATAGCAGGGGCTTCTTTTCCTCGGGACGTTCGTATGCCAGGATGAGTTGCTGTTCCCAGGCGCGTGGGTGATTCACAGGGAATGGCTGGACGTTTTCGTCAGGCGGGAGCGCTCCCAGCAGGATCAAGCCTCGTTTGGCGGTCCCGTTTTCGGGGTCGAGACGAAGCGCCGTTTGCAGGCAGTAGACGCGCTCTTTGGCGGTCTCCACTGCGGCGCTCATCCAGATCCAATAGTTGACGTTGTTCTGGTCCGTCTTGAGCAGGCGGGTGAGCAGGTCTTTGGCGCGCGGGCGGTCGCCTGTGCGTAACGCTTCGACCGCTTCCTGGAACAGGGTGTCTACTTCCTCGGGCATGGTTGCATTTTATCAGAGTTTCACCTTGCATCTCTTGCATGTCTATGCTAAAATCCTGTTCGCACGGCAACTCAATATCGAAAGCGACGAGAACTGGGTAGCCCCCAGTTTTCTGCTTGATAAGGACATTTACGGAGTAAGGTACTAGCATGACAACCGCGCCAAAAACGCCAAAGAACGAATTCGCCCTCGCCTTCAATGAAGTGCTGGAAGACAAGCAATTGCCAAAGGATGTCATCCTTTCGGCGATTGAGTCCGCCATGGTTTCGGCCTATCGGCGGGCGGTCAATGCTTCGGCCGCCCAGCACGTGGAGGCCAAACTCGATCCTGATACCGGCAAGGTGATCATCTTCGCGGAAAAAGAAGTGGTCGAAGATATCATGGATGACCGCACCGAAGTGCTTCTGGAGGAGGCCCGCAAGGTCAGCCCCGAAGTGCAGTTGGGTGACATGGCCATCGTGGAAACGACCCCCGCGGACTTTGGGCGGGTCGCGGCGCAAACCGCGCGTCAGGTCATTCAGCAACGCATCCGCGAGGCTGAGCGCAGTGTGCAGTTGGAGTACTTCCAGCGGCAGGTGGGAGAGATCGTCAGCGGCGTGGTGCAGGCCAGCAACCCCGTTCAGGGTGTGACCATCGGTCTCGATATGAAGGCCGAGGGCAACATGCCTAACAACCAGAAAGTGCCCGGCGAACGTTTCAAGGTGCATGACCGCCTGCGCGCCGTCGTCCTCGAAGTGAAGGACGGCCCGCGCGGCCCGCAGATCATCCTCTCGCGCGCGCATCGAAACTTTTTGCGCCGCCTGCTCGAAAACGAAGTCCCCGAAATCTATCACGGCATCGTGGAGATCCGCGCCATTGCCCGCGAGCCGGGCGCGCGCGCCAAGGTGGCCGTGCTTGCCACCCAGCCCGGCGTGGATGCCGTGGGCGCCTGCGTGGGCATCAAGGGTGTTCGCATTCAGGCCATCGTCAAGGAATTGCACGACGAGAAAATTGACATCATCCAATGGGACCCCGATCCCGTGGTGTACATCTCCAAAGCCATCAGCCCGGCGCGCGTCAACGGCGTGTATCTTTCTGAGAACGCGGAGGGCAACAAGACGGCCACCGTAGTCGTCAGCGAGGACCAGCTCAGCCTGGCTATCGGCCGCGACGGGCAGAACGCGCGTCTTGCCGCCAAATTGACGGGCTGGCGCATCGACATCAAGTCCCTGTCCGAGGCTGTGGCAGACTCCCTCCAGAAATTGAAATCGGATTCCGAACTGGCCGCGCTCCTGCCGGCTGCGGTGGATGGCATTCCTGCCATCGAAGAGATTCTGCTCAAGAAGGCCGAGAATCGCCCCATTACGCCGGAGGAATTCACGCAACTGGCCCAGTTTGTGGACCACGTGGAACGCCGCACCATTCAGATCAAGGAAGAGGCCGCCCGTGTGGAGGAAGAGAAGACCGCCGCCGCGCGCGCCGATATCCCCGAGACCGCTTTCGGCACGAAACTCGAAGAGGCGGGCATCAGGGAACACATCTTCAACATCCTGACCGAGGCTGGTTTCGAGACGGTTGGCGGGCTGATGCTTTCGCTCAAGACTGAATCGGATAAGGTACTCGGTTTACCGGGCATTGGTCCGAAGGCCATGCAGAACATCGAAGAGTCGCTGGCCGCGCTGAAGTTCCCCGAGGTGGAAAAACCTGTCGAAACCGCGGCCCAGCCCGAGGTCACGGAAGAGGCGGAAGCGGTTGTGCAGGCCGAAGCGGTTGTCGAAGTCCCGCCCGCGGCAGAGGAAGTCATGCCCGCGCAGGAAGCCGTCAAGGAAGAAGCCGAAGAACCCGCCATGAAGGATGGCGTTTCGCTTGAGGAAATGTTCACGTTCAAGCCCGAGACGTTTAATTCCGCGGGTGAGGAAGAATCCGAAAGCGACGATAGCAAGAAAAAGGGCAAGAAAAAGGGCAAGAAGAAGAGCGTTGAATTGGAGTTCGACGAGAACCTGGGCGAAGTGGTCAGCCGCAAGAAGCACAAACGCGGCGACGAGACCTGGGAAGCAGAGTAGTTTTCCCCACCTCCCGCCTTTCTCTTGGGGAGAGAGGCCGGGGTGATGGCAAAGGATATGACCGCGAAACCTGTCAAACGCGTGAAGCATATTCCCCAGCGGACTTGTGTGGGTTGCCGTACCGTGCTGGCGAAGCGGGAACTCATCCGCATCGTGCGGACCCCGGAAGGGGCGCGCGTGGATTTGACTGGCAAGCTGGCTGGACGTGGTGCCTACCTGCACAACCAGCGTTCCTGCTGGGAACGCGGCTTGCGGGGTGCCCTGGCCCATGCCCTGAAAACCGAATTGACCCCTGCAGACCGGGAGCGGCTGGAAGAGTTCGCGCAGTCGCTTCCCGAAGAATCCTCCCCGGACGCGCCGGCCATGTGAATCGGTAAGTTGCGCTCGTTCATTGGCCCGCCTCGTGGAAACTCTGCCCCGGCAGAGTTTGAGACGTATTTCAACGAAGGAGGTGTCCCATGAGCGATGCTTTGAGCGGACACAGAATCGAACTGCCTGCCAGCATTATCATCCGAGACCTGGCGCAGATCATCCAGAAAAGCCCGATCGATATCATCAAAAAACTGATGACGAATGGTGTGATGGCGACCATCAATCAAGCCGTGGATTTTGACACGGCGGCGATTGTGGTGGCCGAATATGGATTCGAGGCCGTTCCCGAAGAGATCTTGGAAGCCCCGATAGAGGAGGTGGGGGAGGTGCCGTTGTGGCGGCAGATGATTGCAGGGGAGGATCAGTCCCTGCTCAAGAGCCGCGCACCGGTGGTGACCATCCTCGGTCACGTGGACCACGGCAAAACGTCCCTTTTGGACGCCATCCGCCAGACGGATGTGGCCGCGGGCGAGGCGGGCGGGATCACCCAGCACATCGGCGCCTACCAGGTGGAGCAAAAGGGACGCACCATCACCTTCCTCGATACGCCCGGTCACGCCGCCTTCACGGCCATGCGCGCCCGCGGCGCGCAGGGCGCGGACGTGGTTGTCCTCGTCGTTGCGGCGGATGATGGTGTGATGCCCCAGACCAAGGAGGCCATCGCACATGCCAAGGCGGCGCGCGTCCCGATCATCGTGGCACTCAATAAAGTGGACAAACCCAACGCCAACCCCGATCGTGTGAAGCAACAACTGGCCGAACAGGAACTCGTCCCCGATGACTGGGGCGGGCAGACGCTGGTCGTCCCCGTTTCCGCGAAACAAAAGCAGGGCATTGGCGACCTGTTGGAAGCCATTTTGCTGGTGGCCGACAACACCGAGATCCGCGCCAACCCGGGCGGCAAGGTGATTGGCACGATCATTGAAGCCGAATTGGACAAAACCAAAGGCGTGGTCGCCACGCTCCTCGTTCAAAATGGGACTCTCCAACCCGGTGACATTGTGGTGGCTGGGACGGCCTTCGGCCGCATCAAAGCCATGACCGATTTTCGCGGCAAACCGCTCAAGAAGGCGGGACCGTCCACCCCGGTGTTGGTGATGGGACTCTCCGATATGCCCTCCGCCGGTGACCTGTTCGAGACCGCCGCGACCGACCGTGAAGCGCGCGAGACCGTCACCGAGCGCTCCGATGCCATCAAGAAAAAATCGCAGGAGCGCAGAAAAGTCTCGCTCGAGGACCTGTTCACTGCCTACGAAAAAGGCGAAGCAAAATCACTCAACCTCGTTCTCAAGGCCGATGTGCAGGGGTCGCTCGAACCCATCCTCGGCGAGTTGGATAAACTGGGCGAAGGCAAGATCACCATCAATGTGCTTTACGCCGAAACGGGCAACATCGGCGAGAATGATGTGATGCTCGCCTCTGCATCGAAAGCCATCATCCTCGGATTCAACGTCCAGGCCGAAGTGGCCGCGCGTCGTCTCGCGGAAACAGAGGGCGTGGATGTCCGTCTTTATGACATTATCTATCGCCTCACCGAAGACATCGAAAAAGCGCTCAAGGGCATGCTCGCGCCTGAATTTGTGGAGCGATTGCTCGGCAAGGCGCAGGTGCTCAAGGTCTTCCCAATCTCGAAGATTGGTAAGATCGCAGGATGCCGCGTGCTCGAAGGCGAACTCCGCCGCAACGGCAAGATCCGCATGAAGCGCGGCAGTGACATCGTCTTTGAAGGCGAATTGTCCTCGCTCAAGCATGAAAAAGAGGATATGCGCGAGGTTCGCACCGGGTTTGAGTGCGGCGTGGGACTCAAGAACTTCCATGACATCGAGCCGGGCGACATCATTGAGTGCTACGTTTTGGAGAAGTCGGAATAAAACGTAATGCGTAAAACGTAAAGTTCCTTATGCTTTACGTTTTACGTTTCATTTTAGGAAACCATGCCATCAGGAGTCCGTTTACAACGCATTGCGGATCGAATCCGCCAGGAACTCTCGGAGATGCTCATCCGCGAGATCAGTGACCCGCGCCTCGAACTCATCTACGTCACCGACGTGAAAGTGGATCGGGAACTGGCCTACGCCGACGTTTTCGTCTCCGCGATCGAGGGACACGAACGCAGTAAAGAAGTGTTGACCGGCCTCGAAAGCGCCAGCGGCTTCATCCGTCGGACTTTGGCCGGGCGCGTGGACCTGCGCGTTTTTCCCCGCCTCCGCTTCCACTGGGACCCCACACCCGAAAACGCCGACCAGATCGAAAAGAAACTGGCAGAGTTACGAGCGAAAAAACAGGCATGAATCAGTACCAATGACTTGGTACTTGTTAATGCGCCACTTACAAAAAGGCAGTACAATAAACACGAAAAAGGAGAGATAGCAAAAACGTTACTGTAACGTGGGCTAGTTCACTACAATGGAAAGTGCGATCATTACACAAATTGGGGATCGTCTTAACCAGGCACAAAGCATCCTCATTGCATCTCATGTCCGCCCGGATGGCGACGCCATCGGTTCGTTGCTCGCCATTGGGCTTGCTTTGCAAAACGCGGGAAAGACCGTCCAGATGGTCTTGCAGGATGGCGTCCCGGCCTCGTTCCGTTATTTGGAGGGACACGATCAGGTCCAGAAAGAACCGAAAGGAGAGTGGGACACGTTCATCTCGGTGGACTGCGCCGATTTCAAACGTCTCGGCAAGCCATTCGAGTCCATCCGCAAACCCGATATCAACATTGACCATCACATCACCAACGAAAGATTTGGAGCATTGAACCTCATCGTCGGCGAAGAGGTGGCCACCTCGGCCATTCTCACCGACTGCCTGCCTCAGTGGGGACTGGAGATTACGCAGCCTGTCGCCTCCGCGCTGTTGACGGGCATCGTCACCGACACGCTCGGATTCCGCACTGCCAATACCACCCCCGAATCGCTTCGACAATCTGCCTTGCTGATGGAACGCGGCGCGAACCTGCCCGAACTCTACATGCGCACTCTCGTGCGGAAGTCCTATCCCGCGGCGCGCTATTGGGGCGCGGGCCTCTCCAGCCTCGAACGCTCGGACGGACTCGTCTGGGGCACGCTGACCCTTACCGACCGAAAGGCCGCGGGCTATGGCGGCAACGACGACGCCGACCTGATCAACCTCATCTCCGCCATTGATGGCTCGAAGGTGGGTATGATCTTCGTGGAGCAGGCCGATAGTCACGTCAAGATCTCGTGGCGGGCGCTTGAAGATGGGATTGATGTATCGAAGGTCGCGAAACACTTCAACGGCGGCGGTCACGCTGCGGCGGCCGGGGCGGATATCCCCGGCAAATTGAGCGAGATCCAGCCTCTCGTCCTGAAGACGACGCGAGAAATGCTGGGTTTCATTGAGTCTACCTAAATTGGACAAATTTGGTAGAATATAAACGTGGTTGATTGAAACCATCCATTTCCAGGAGGAAAACGCAATGAACAGTCAAGATATCAAGAACGCCATCTCCGGCGTCCTCGTTGTGGACAAGCCCGTGGGCATGACTTCGCACGATGTGGTGGAGGCAATTCGCCGTGGGACGGGCATTCGCCGCGCCGGACATACCGGCACACTGGACCCGCGCGCTTCGGGCGTGCTGGTCATTCTCATTGGCCCGGCTGTGCGCCTGAGCGAGTACGTCTCCGCATCGGATAAACGCTACCAGGCCATCATCCGCCTCGGTTCCAGCACTGACACATTCGACGCGGATGGGAAATTCGTTCAATCGAACCAGCCGGTCAATGTGACCGAGGAACAGTTCGAGAAGATTCTCAAGAATTTCGAGGGCGAGATCGAGCAGACTCCCCCACCGTATTCCGCCGTCAAAGTGGGCGGACGCCGCGCCTATGATATGGCGCGTCAGGGTGAAGAAGTGGAGCTGGCCCCGCGCAAGATTCAGGTGCATCACCTCGAGGTGCTCGAATGGGCGCCGCCCGAAGTGGTGGTGGATGTGCATTGTTCCAGCGGAACCTACGTCCGCTCACTGGCGAATGATATCGGCGTCCAACTCGGCACGGGCGCGTACCTCGTCGGCTTGCGCCGCACCAAGAGCGGACGCTTCAGCCTGCGCGACGCCACGCCTCTCCGCAAGTTGCAGGAGGCCTTCCAGGCGGGCAATTGGTATCAATACCTCATCCCCGCCGCTGAGGCGCTCGCCGATTGGCCTGCTGTGGAATTGAATCCCGATGAGGTCGAGGAAGTCCGTCACGGCCATCGCGTGAAGATGGCCGCCGACGCGCCCACCACCGAAATGGTGCGAGGCGTGAGCGCCGCGGGTGAACTGATTGCCCTCATGATTCCAGCGGCAAATCCTGAAGACGGTTCTCCCGAATGGCAGCCCAAGAAGGTGTTCTTCACCAGCGAAGCCAAGGGCGAAAATTAATAAGAAACCAGGTTTCTTGCAGAAATCTGGTTTCTCCCCTCAATTTACCTGTGCAACATTATCGTTCCCTCGCCGACGTTTCGATTCAAAATGCCTGGCTGACCATTGGCGTCTTCGATGGCATTCATCGCGGTCACCAGGCCATCCTTCAAACACTGGCGGCAGGCGCGCACCAAAACGGCGCGCCTGCCGTTCTGCTTACCTTTGACCCGCATCCCGCCGTCGTGCTCGCAGGACGCGACATCAAACTGCTGACCACGCCCGACGAACGCGCCGCGCTCGCCTCCTCGCTGGACGTGGATGCGGTCATCACCCATCCCTTCGACCGATCGGTGGCTGACAGTTCCGCGCGCGAATTCATGTCGCGGCTGAAGGAGCACCTCGGTTTGAGTCATCTTCTCATCGGCTACGACTTTGCGCTCGGAAAAAACCGCGAAGGCAACACCCAGCGGCTGACCGAACTGGGCCGCGAACTCGGATACACCACCGACGTCATGGCCGCCATCAGTGACGAGAGCGGTGTCATCTCCTCGACGGAGATCCGCAAACTCGTCTCGCTGGGAAGCGTGGACGCGGCCGCGAACTTACTTGGCCGTCCGTACGCGCTTTCAGGGACGGTCATCCACGGGGACGGGCGCGGGCGACACATCAAAATCCCGACCGCCAACATCCACTATCCCGAATCCAAACTTCTACCCGCCAACGGAATCTACGCCTGCCGCGCCCGCCTCGGCGCGGACCTTTACGCGGCCGCCACCAACATCGGCTACAACCCCACTTTCACTCCCGACAAACGTACCGTCAACGTGGAAGCGCACATCCTCGATTTTGACCGCGACCTCTACGGCGAAACATTGACCCTCGAATTCATCTCGCGCCTGCGTGATGAGGCGAAATTCGATTCTGTGGACGCGTTGCTGACTCAAATCCACGCGGATATCGAGCAGACGCGCAAGATCATCAAATAGGAATCCCGAAGTTCCACTGCGGGAACTGACCCTCCAAAAGCAGAACTTTCGGATTCCTTCTGACTCGGCTGGTAACAAATCGGGGATTTGAGTTGTCCTCTTGGTATCATTGCCCTTATTGGAAAGCGAGGTTTTTTATGTTCCCCATGGATCAAGACCGCAGAAAAGAAGAGGAACGCGTCCGCAAGGAAGGACGCCTGCCGCCTGGCCAGGCGTTGACGTTGAAGTTTCCTGTCTTGCATTATGGACCTGTCCCGCCGTTCAACCCATCCACGTGGAATTTCCGCGTCTGGGGTGAAGTGGAGCAAGAAAAAGCCTGGACGTGGGACGAATTCAATCAGTTGCCGCGCGCCAAAATCCAGATGGACATTCACTGCGTGACGCGCTGGAGCAAGGTCGACACGGTCTGGGAGGGAGTTTCGGTGAAGGCTCTCGTGGATGGTGGCCTCATCAAGATCAAGCCGACCGCCACGCATGTGATGCAACATGCCGAATACGGGTTCACCGTCAACCTGCCGCTCGAGGTGGTGTTGGCTGACAATTTCTTGCTCGCGACCCATCTGAACGGCGAGCCGATTACGCCCGACCATGGTTATCCCCTGCGCGGGGTGGTGGGGTTCATCCCCAGCCGAGAGGATCTGGAAACGCCCTATTTCTGGAAAGGCGCCAAGTGGCTGCGCTCGTTGGAGTTCATGCCGCGTGACCGCCTGGGTTTTTGGGAACAGGCGGGTTACCACAACCGCGCGGATGTGTGGAAAGAAGAGAGAATGGGTTAATGCAAACGGGCGAGGAACAACACCTCGCCCGTTTTTTGTTTGGGTGGGGGAATTATCCCCATCGCCACGTCGTGCCGTCTTTGCTGTCTTCAATGGTGACGCCCAATTCCTTCAAGCGGTCGCGGATCAGGTCGGACATGGCCCATTGCTTTTGCTTGCGGGCTTCGGTGCGGACTTCGATCAACAGGTTGACGAACGGGTCGACATCCGCGGAGCCTTTCTTGTCTCGCAGTCGCAGGCCGAGGACTCCCGTCAGTGTGTGGAGCATGTTTTGCGCGGGGAGGAGTTGTTCGTCGTTCGCGCCGCTGTCACGCGCGGTGTTGATGGCTTTGACGATTTCAAAGAGCGCGGCGATGGCGCCCGCAGTGTTGAAGTCATCATCCATCGCGTCGGTGAAGGACCCTTTGGCGGACTCTGCCTGCGACGCGAGCGCGGAGGCGGCCTCAGCGGAGAGTCCGCTTGCGGATGGGGCGGCCGGCCGAAGTCCAGATTTGAGGCGCTCGACGTTTTTCTGCGCGGCATCCAACGTCTCGTCATTGAATAGGAGCGGGGCGCGATACGTTCCGTTGAGGACGAGCATCCGCATCACGTCTGCATCGCGCTTCGAGAGGAATTCCTTGATGCTAATGATGTTGCCCAGCGACTTGGACATTTTTTCGCCGCCGAGTTGCAACATGCCGTTGTGCATCCAGTAGCGGGAGAAGGGCTTGCCCGTGTAGGATTCGGATTGGGCGATCTCGTTTTCGTGGTGCGGGAAGATGAGGTCGTTGCCGCCGCCGTGGATGTCGATCTGCTCGCCGAGTTCGGCCAGGTTCATGGCCGAGCATTCGATGTGCCAGCCCGGACGGCCTTTGCCCCAGGGAGAATCCCAGGCAGGTTCGCCGGGCTTGGCGCCTTTCCAGAGAGCGAAGTCCATTGGGTGTTCTTTTTGCTCCTCCACTTCGATGCGCGCGCCTGCCTGCATATCTTCCAGTTTGCGGCCTGAGAGTTTGCCGTACTCTTTTTCTTTTGTGACGCGGAAGTAGACGTCGCCGTTGGGCGCGGGATAGGCGTAGCCCTTTTCGATCAGTCCCTGCACCATGCTGATGATTTCTTTCATCGTCTGTGTGGCGCGTGGATTCGACGTGGCGGGCAGGATGTTGAGGTCGAGCAGGTTTTGGCGGTAGTCGTCAATGTAACGCTGGGCCAGCGCGAAGGGATCTTCGCCGAGGGCGTTGGCGCGGGCGATGATCTTGTCGTCCACGTCGGTGAAATTCATGACGTGTTTGACCTTGTAGCCGCGGAACTCGAGGTAGCGGCGGACGACATCGAACACGAGCGCAGACATGGCGTGGCCGACGTGCGCGTCGTTATAGACGGTGACGCCGCAGACGTACATCTTGACGACGCCCGGTTCGAGCGTCTGGAATTCTTCGGTTTTGCGGGTGAGGGTGTTATAGACTTTCAACATGGTGAAACCTTTTCTGCAGAATGAAATGAACATCCGCCCGAAGGCACATGGTTTAAATGGAACCGCGAAGCAATAGCCGCAGAACTGATTCCTTTGCGACTATTTTACTTCGCGGTCAACAACATGTGCAATGAAAGATTCTCATTTACCTGTGAGCCTGTCTACTTCTTTTTTTTGCTGTTTTCTTCCACGCGGGCGAAGATCATCCGTCCCGCGGCGGTTTGCAGGATCTTGGAGACGGTCACTTCGCGGTACTCGCCGATGACATCCTTGCCGTTTTCCACCACAACCATTGTGCCATCGTCCATGTAGCCCACGCCCTGTCCATATTCCTTGCCTTCCTGGATGACGTTGATGCGCAGGACTTCGCCCGGCAGAACCACGGATTTGACCGCGTTGGTCAGTTCGTTGATGTTGAGGATGGTGACGCCCTGCAACTCGGCCACGCGGTTGAGATTGTAATCGTTGGTCAGAATCGGACATTTGAGTTGGCGCGCCAGCACGACGAGTTTATCGTCCACTTCACGCACCCCGTCCACGTCAATATCGCTGACGCGGGTCATCACGTTGGGGAGTTTTTGCAGTTCGGCGATGGTCTCCATGCCGCGGCGGCCACGGGCGCGGCGTAGTCCGTCGGGGGAATCGGCGATGTATTGCAGTTCGTTCAGCACGAAGCGGGGGATGAGGAGCGTGCCGGGCAGGAAGCCCGTCTTGGCGATGTCACCCACCCGCCCGTCAATGATGACGCTGGTGTCGAGCAGAATGTTGCGGTTGAGATTGGTCCACGAGGAGGACCCTCCGCCCTCGCCGCCGCGTCCGCTGAGCGAGCCCAGCAATCCCATGATGTCGCCCTGACGCATGACAAAGAGCGAAACGCCAAAGTAGGAGAAGATCAGAACGCCGACGAAGGGTAGGATGCTCCCGAAGGGGTCGGGCAGAAGCGAGAGTGGAAAGGCCAGCAGGGCCGCCGTCAACAGACCGACAACCAGGCCAATCAATGCCGCGAAGAGCGTTTCCGCGGCCATGCGTCCAAGCGCAGAGCGGAGCGCGAGCGCGGGGCGGCTGGTCAAGTACGGTGTCAGGATAAATCCAACCAGAGCGCCGACCAGTCCAAACGCAAGCACGTAGATCAACACATCTTTCTGATAGACGAGAGCCAGTTCCTGACCCGCATACCCACCCAGAAATCCGAACACCAGCATCCCCACAAAGCGGAGAAAAAATTCCAGGCTCATAAGACCTCCAAATAATGAAAAGAATAAGTGCAAATGCATGATAGCACGGCTGTATCCCTTCGTCAATTAGAAAGGGATAAGTCTCAAGTTGGGGACGAATTTTTGAATTGCCCTCCCCGCCGTTCTGGATATAATGAGCGCTTATGGCAATTGACCGTTTCGGACGCAAAATTCACTATCTTCGCATCAGTCTCACCGACCACTGCAACCTGCGCTGTATTTACTGCATGCCCGAAGACCAGACCTTCCGCCCCAACGCGGACCTCATGCAGGATGATGAGATTTACCTGCTCACCAGGCTTTTCGCGTCTTTGGGCTTCGACAAGATTCGGCTGACGGGCGGCGAGCCAACCGTGCGCGCCAATATCGTGGACATCGTGCGCGGCATTGCCCACACCGAAGGCATTCGCTCCGTTTCGCTCACAACGAATGGCCTGCTCCTGTCCAAACTGGCAAAACCTCTCGCGGACTCAGGACTGCACCGAGTCAACGTCTCGATAGACACGCTCAACCCCGAGAAGTTCAAGCGACTGACGCGTTGGGGCAGACTTGAGGAAGTCTGGGATGGAATCCTCGCGGCGGAAAACGCGGGGCTGATCCCCATCAAACTCAATGCGGTGGTTGTGCGCGGCTACAACGAAGACGATGTGGTTGATTTGGCCCGCCTGACAGTTGACCGTCCCTGGCAGATGCGCTTCATCGAAATGATGCCCTTCGCGGGCGTGACAGACATCCAAACGGGACAGGTGGTCACCGCCCAGGAGATTCGGGAACGCATCGAAGATTCCCTTGGCGATCTCGAAGTCTCCAACAATGGCAAACTGGACGGCGAAGCGCGGCTCTTCAAACTCCCCAATGCCAAAGGTGACGTGGGCTTCATCTCCTCCGTCACCCAGCCATTCTGCTCGGCCTGCACCCGCGCCCGCCTCACAGCCGATGGCCGCCTGCGCCTCTGCCTGCTCCGCGAAAAAGAAGTGGACCTGCTCACCCCGCTCCGCGCGGGCGCGTCCCTGGATGAACTTCGCCACCTCATTTTGGATGGCGTTTGGGATAAGCCCTGGGGGCACGGTCTGGCCGAAGGCGTCATCCCCCTCAACCGCGTGATGAACGAGATCGGGGGCTAAAGCCCTGTTTTTAAGTTCCACATTCCAAGTTCATATCTTCAAACTTTCAAACATTCAAACCATGATCTCCCCCAACGGCATCAAATCCATCCTCTTCGACCTTGACGGCACGCTTCGTATCCACCTCCCCAGCGGCGGGGAGGTTTTCAATGCGTACGCGCTTTCGCTCGGTATCGCGCTTCATCCCGAAGACCTCACCCGCGCCGCGCGCTGGGAGCATTATTACTTTGCCCAATCGCCCGAAATCAAAGCCGATGGCGAAAAATTCAAATCTCAAAAATTCGAGAATGATTCATTCTGGATCAACTTCGGCAGGCGGCGTCTCATCGTGTTGGGGTGTTCGCCCGTGCAGGCTGTGGAACTCGCGCCGCAATTTTCCGCGCACATGGCCGAGCATTACAAGCCTGAAGTCCGCGTCCCCGAAAAAGTGCCCGCCCTGCTCGCGGATCTCAAAAACGCGGGCTACACCCTCGGCATGGTCTCCAACCGCGACAAACCCTTCGACGAGCAATTGACAGAAATGGGCTTGCGCGAGTTTTTCCATTTCACACTGGCGGCTGGGGAGGTCAACTCGTTCAAACCCGACCGCGTCATTTTCGAGGCGGCCCTGCAACGCGCGGGGACATCCGCCTCCGAGACGATGTACGTAGGCGACAACTTCTTCGCGGACGTCGTTGGCTCGCGTCGCGCGGGACTTCGGCCGGTTCTCTACGACCCGCGCGGCCTCTTCCCCGACGCGGAATGTCCCGTTATCACATCATTCGATCAGTTGCCCGCGTTGCTGTAAACTTACCAGACACCCGTTTTCTCCAGGAAAACGGGTGTCTCGAAACAAGGAGACTCTCATGGCTTGGGAACGAAAACTCATGCGCACAGTGCGCGTCCGCAACTCGCAGGCGCGCGGCGTGCTTGCCAATTTGTTGACCGCCATTTCGGAAGCGGGAGGCAACATCGGCGGCATCGAAATGCTGACCGAGACCTCGCAGAACGTGGTACGAGACATCAGCATCTACGCGGAGGACGAGGCGCACATCGAAAGCATTATCGCGGTGATGCGCGCCAACGAGGGGACGAAGGTTTTGCAGGTGCGCGACGAGGTGCTCGAATTGCACCAAAAAGGCAAGATCGCCATCCGCTCGCGCTACCCCATCGACTCGCTGTCCACCCTACGACGTGTCTACACCCCAGGTGTGGCGGACGTATGCCGCAAGATCGCCGCGGACCCGTCGCTCGCGTGGACGTACACCAGCATCAGTCACATGGTGGCCATTGTTACCGACGGGACGGCGGTGCTTGGTCTCGGCGATATAGGTCCGCTGGCGGGAATGCCCGTCATGGAGGGCAAGGCCATGTTGATGGAATCGCTGGTTGGGCTTTCAGGCATGCCGATTTTATTGAACACCAAAGACCCCGAGGAAATCATCTGTGCAGTAAAGAACATCTCGCCGACCTTTGCCGCGATCCAACTCGAAGACATTTCTGCGCCGCGCTGTTTCGAGATCGAGGAAAAACTCCAGGCCGCGCTCGACATCCCCGTGATGCATGATGACCAACACGGGACGGCGGTCGTTTCAACGGCCGCGCTGCTTGTGGCGGCGCGCGAGACGGGACGCGACCTCGCCTCATCCGTCATCGGTCAAATCGGACTGGGCGCGGCGGGTAACGCCATCGGGAAGATGTTGATGCGTCTGACGGGGAATCCCGTGCTGGGCGCGGATCTATCATCCGAGGCGGTAACGCGCTTCGAGGCCGCGGGCGGACGCGGGTCCGGCCTGACCGAGATCATGGCGAAGGCGGATATCGTCATTGCCACAACGGGCTCGGCAGGACTCATCCGTCCCGAAATGGTGCGCGAGGGACAGATTATTCTGGCGTTGTCGAATCCCAATGCGGAGATTGATCCCGAAGTGGCTTTATCGCGTGGCGCGGCTTTTGCGGCGGATGGAAAGTCGGTTAACAATGTGTTGGGATTCCCTGGCATCTTCCGCGGCACCGTGGATGCACACGCGCCGCGCATCACGCACGAAATGCTGGTGGCCGCGGCAGAAACTATTGCCGATATGACTCCGCCCGGTGAGTTGGTGCCCAGCCCGCTCGATAAAAAGGTACACCGCGCCGTGGCCCGCGCGGTGGCGGAAATGGCGATCAAGCAGGGCATCGCGCGGGCGGATTATGTGCCGTATGTAGAGGACTAGGAAGCAGAGAGTAGAGAACAGAAAGCAGTCAGGGCGACCCATTGTGAGTCGCCCTGATTTTTTGTTTTACGTGTTATGTTTTACTTGTGTCCATTCCCATTCTTGTGCAACAACTCTTTCAATACGCCGCCCATGCGGGTAATGCCTTCGCGGATGGTATCGGGAGAGGAGTAGGAGAAGTTGATGCGCATGGTGTTCGCGCCGCCGCCTGTGGCGTGGAAGGCCGCGCCAGGGACGAAGGCTACTTTGCGTTCGATGGCGATCTTCAGCGCGTCGGCGGCGTCCATGCCTTCGGGCATGATGCCCCACAGGAACATGCCTCCTTGTGGTCGTGTCCACTGCATTTCGGGCGGGAACATCTCATCCATCATTTCGAGCATGGTATCGCGGCGTTCCTTGTACACCTGTCGGATGTACTTGACGTGCTCGTCGAGAAAACCGTCCTTTGCCACCTCGTGCGCGACATATTGATTGAAGGACGCGGTGTGCAGGTCGGCGGCCTGTTTCGCCATCACGAGTCTTCGTATGACTTCGGGCGGCGCGATGACCCAGGCCAGCCTGAGTCCGGGCGCGAGCAGTTTGGAGAAGGTGCTCAGGTAGATGACGTTGCCGCTGTAATGTCCGCCGTTGGGGCCGTGGAATTCGCTGTCGAGCGAGACGACCGATCGAATGTGTTCGCCCTCGTAGCGGAGTTGACCGTACGGGTCGTCTTCTACGATCGGGACTCCGTATTTGTCTGCCAGTCCTTG
>QZIJ01000145.1 GCA_003598975.1 Anaerolineaceae bacterium
ACAAATCAGCACAGGCTCACGCTCAGTGAGATAGCGCACCATCTCGAATAACGCGCTTCCTGAACCGACGATCATGCCCGCGCGGAATTCCGTCACGGGGACGTGGCTGTAGCGCAACTGCGAACCCGTCTCGTGGCGGGAGCGCAGATACGGTGATAGACGCGCGGTCGGGTCCACGAGTTCGCCGAGGTAGATGATTCGTTCCACGCCCGCCTGTTCCGCGGCAGAGGCGAAGTTACGCGCCAATTGCAAATCATATTCGGCATCATCCTTTCCACCCTGCTGGCCGTGGATGAGATAGTACGCGGCCGAGATGTCGCGCATCAACTCCGCGGCGCGTATGGGCTTGCTCATGTCGCAGGTGACCACCTCCACGTGTTTCGCCCACGAGAATCCCTCCAGTCGCGAGGGGTCACGCACGAGGCAACGGACGCGGTATCCCGCCTCGAGCAGGCGCGGCACGAGACGTCCGCCCACGTAGCCAGTCGCACCGGTGACAAGAATCCGTTTTTCGGTCATGTTGTCTGATTGAAACACAGAAACCCGTTTTCTTCAAGAAAACAGGTTTCTGCTATTCCCTTTCTGTTGTACAATCGCCCCAATGTTTCTCCCCCTCTTCTGGTTCTCACTGGCTTTTCTACTTGGAATCATCCTCGGCGGAGCAGTCTTTCTGCCTGTTTCGGTATGGCTTTTCCTCGCGGGGACCGCCCTCGTGCTGGGACTGCTCTGGCGCTTCCTGACCCACTCCCTCGACCTGACATCCCTCTCAAAAGACATCCTCTCCTCAACCGCCTTCCTCGTCATCCTCTTCCTCGGCGCGGCCCGCTACCAGACGGCAGTTCCCTCTTTCGACGCGTTCGATCTCGGCTGGTACAACGACCGCGACTACGACACCCTCGTCACCGCCTGGGTGACCGAACCTCCCGACCGCCGCGACAACTACGCCAACCTACGCGTCCGCGCCACAGGCATCGACACCGGCGACGGCACCGATCTTAAAGTGGATGGCCTGCTCCTCGCCCGCGTCGATCCCAACGATGAATATCAATACGGCGAAATCATCCGCCTGCGCGGGCGGTTGAAAACTCCAGCCGAGAACGAGGAATTTTCCTACCGCGATTATCTCGCGCGGCAAGGTGTCTACTCCACCATGTCCAGCGCGGATGTGACCGTCCTGCCGGGCAAAGAGGGCAACATCTTCACCGCTGGTCTCTACGCGCTCAAAAGCTACGCGCTCGAAACCATCTACCACCTCTTCCCCGACCCTGAAGCATCTCTGCTGGCGGGCATCCTCCTCGGCGTAGACAATGGACTCCCAAAAGACTTGCAACAAGCCTTCAAAGACACTGGCACAGCGCACATCATCGCCATTTCGGGCTTTAACATTTCCATCATCGCCGAACTCTTCCTTGCCGTCTTCGGACGCGCCTTCGGCAAACGACGCGGCGCTTTCTTCGCGGGCCTCGGTATCATCTTCTACACCCTGCTCGTCGGCGCGGACGCGGCTGTGGTGCGCGCCGCTGTCATGGGCGTGGCCGCGCTCCTCGCCCGTCACTTTGGCCGCACACAGGACGGTCTCAACACCCTCTTCGGCGTCGGCGCGTTGATGGCATTATTCAATCCCCACTACCTTCAAGACGTTGGCTTCCAACTCTCCTTCTTTGCCACCCTCGGACTCATCCTATACAGCCAGCCTCTCGAGGCTCTCGCCACACGTTTCCTTTCAACCTTCAACCTTCAATCTTCAACTGTTGAGAAGACTTCATCCTTCATCACCAACTTCTTCCTCCTCACCCTCGCCGCGCAAGTCACCACCCTGCCAATCATGGCCTACCACTTCAACCGCCTCTCACTCGTCTCGTTCATCGCCAACCCGTTCATCCTGCCCGCTCAACCCGCGGTGATGATTCTCGGCGGGCTGGCCGACATCCTCGGCATGATTTTTCGTCCGCTCGGACAACTGGCCGCCTTCGTCGCCTGGCCGTTTGTGGCTTACACCATCCGCGTAGTGGACTTTTTCGCGGGACTACCCGGCGCGGCCATTTCAGTGGACTTTCCTCTCTGGGCAGTTATCGTCTGGTACGTTGCGCTTCTCGGCCTGACCGTTGGCCGCGAACCGTTCAAGGAGTTTTTCGTGTCGCTGAAAACGCGTCTCCCCAAAATCCCCGTCTGGGCTGCGTTGACCGTGCTGACGCTCCTCGCCATCCTCGTCTGGCGCGGAGTCCTGTCCCTGCCCGATGGAAAGTTGCACATCACCTTCCTCAATGTCGGCACCTCCGACGCCATCCTCATCCAAACGCCCAACGGTGATAACGTGCTCATCAACGGCGGGGAAAGCCTCTCCCAACTTTCCAGCCAACTGGGCCAGCGGCTTCCTCTCTTCAACCGCAAACTGGACTGGCTGATCGTCGCATCCACGCGGGAGAATCAAGTCAACGCGTTGCCGCGCCTCGTGGATCGCTATCCACCCGCGCAAGTCCTCTGGGCTGGGAACGTGGAAGCCTCCTACCCGTCGCGGTCGCTCAACGCCTGGCTGACCAGCCATCAGGTCCGCGTGACGCGAGCGGAGGAAGATCAGGTTCTCGATCTCGGCGATGGAGCCGTCCTGCACGTCGTGTTTGTGGATGAACGCGGCGCAGTCCTGCTCGTCGAATATGGCAGTTTTCGCGCCCTGCTTCCCGTAGGCATGGGCTTCGACGCGTTGGACAAACTTGTCACCGACGATTCGCTCCCACCGCTGACCGCGCTCCTGCTGGCCGATTCGGGATTCGCGCCGCTCAATACTTCAGGCTGGATCGATTTCCTCGATCCGCAACTCGTCCTCCTCAGTGTCTCAGCGGACAATCCCGATGGCCTGCCCAACGCAGCGACGTTGGAGGCTGTGGAGGGACGCGCACTCCTTCGCACGGACGTCAACGGCTGGATCGAGATTGCCAGCGACGGACAATCCATCTGGGTGGAAGTGGAACGCGGCGACCTGACTCCCACGCCCGCACCCATGGAAGAACCGACCCCCACCGAGGAACCCTTTGCGACCGAAGAGCCATTCCCAACGGAATTCCCTGCAACCACCGAAACTCCATAACCCGCATAAGAATTTGCAGTTTTGAAAACCACCTCTTTTTAGGGGGCTGCCAATTGCCTTCAATTCCCAAATGGGGTATAGTAATCGGGCAAGACAACCAATGCGCGTTCCGGTGGGCTAATGCACTTGCAGTTCCATCCAAACTCGATTCTATTCCTGGCGGCAATGTTGATTTGCGCATGGATTGCCGCCGCCATCTGGCCGCGCCGGGCCGTGCCAGGCGCTCCATCCCTGCTGGTTCACATGCTTGGACTGGCGCTCTGGAACGGGGCTACCGCCGTCATGTGGATGGGTGTTTCATTGCCCTGGCAGGATTTCTGGTTGAAATTTTCGACGTTTGGGGTGGTCATTGCTCCTGCCGCTTTTCTTGTTTTCAGCATCCAAATCTCGTTCAACGAAAAACGGCTGAAACGCCGCTGGCTTGCCCTGCTGGCGATTGAACCGATTGCAATGGTACTGCTGACATGGACAAACGACATCCATTATCTTGTATATAGCGCCCCCCAATTGTGGAATTTCAAGGGACTGGCCGAACTGAAATGGCAACCGCACCTTTGGTTCTACATTGATGCGGCTTACATGCACCTGGTATACATTGCGGCCATCCTGCTCCTGGTCCGCTCCCTGCCGCGTCACGGCATATTGCATCGCCATCAAATGAGCACAATCCTGGTTGGAGCCTGCTTGCCTTTGATTGGCGACCTGCTCAACCTCACGCTTCTTTCGCGGCTCTCATCGAACTTCGATATATTCCCCCTGCTCTTCACCATTTCAGGCGGACTGTATTTCTACGCCATGTCACAGCAGAAATTCCTGGACCTGATCCCTGTGGCGTACAGCGTTCTGATCAACAGCATGACAGACGGGGTGGTGGTGCTGGACGCGCACGACCGCATCGTGGAAATGAACCCGGCCGCCGGACAATTTCTCGGCATCATTCCCGGACGGGTAGCCGGCCGCGACGCAAAGGAGATTTTCGCCGCCTGGCGCGAGACCACCCAGCCAATTTGGGGACAGCCCACCGTCCGCACAGAGATCAACATCATAGGCGATACCCCGCGCACAATTGACCTGAAAATCGTACCGTTGCTGGGCGAACGAAACCGCCCCCGCGGACGCATGTTGGTCTTCCGCGACATCACCTCGCGAAAGCAAAACGAATCCGCCCTGAAGGCCAAAAACGAACAATTACAGGAACAACTGGAAGAGAACCGCGCCCTGCGCGACCAATTACGCGAACAGGCCACCCGCGACCCTTTGACCAACTTGTACAATCGCCGCTATCTGGAAGAAATGCTCTTGCAGGAATTGGCGCGCGCCTCGCGTGAAAATTATCCTGTCTGTCTCATCATGATGGACATTGACCGCTTCAAACTGGTAAATGACACCTGCGGCCACAAGATCGGGGACGATGTGTTGCAGACGCTGGCAACGCTCATCGTACTGCACATCCGCCGCTTCGACGCCGCCTGTCGTTTTGGGGGCGAGGAATTCGTCATCGTGATGCCCATGCTGTCCGTCGAGACCGCGCACCAGCGTGCAGAGTTCCTGCGCAAGGAATTCGCGGCCATGTCCATGCCTTGTGTCGGCATGACAGCCAGTCCCACCCTTTCCATCGGGCTGGCTGTCTATCCAACGGATGGGATGAACGGCGAACAGTTGCTCGATGCCGCGGACCAGGCACTCTATGCCGCGAAGAGCAATGGACGTAATCGCGTCGTGGTCTATTCAGAACTGGCGGAAAAAAAGGAATCGTCAGAGAGGAAAATCTCCAGATAATGGGGACAGGCCGCTCGATCCGCGCGAGGCGGAAAAATCTCTCAGCAAACTCTTAGTTCGAAAGGGGGAAGATTCCATTAAACTGACTCATCCAGTATTCGAACAGGCATACATTCGAGTCTACCCCTACTTTATTGAGAGGTGAATCATGTTCCGTTCCAATATCCCTTCCTCCGAGATTACGCCCAAACATGTTTATCTTTCGCGCCGCGATTTTATGAAAGCCGCTGGTGTGGTTGGCGCGGGCGCGTTGTTGGCCGCCTGCGCGCCAAATGCCGCGACTGAGACCGCTCCATCCGTGTTGCCAGATGTGCCCAACACGCTGGAGGACATTACGAATTACAACAACTACTACGAATTCAGCACGGACAAGGAGGCGGTGGCCCCGCTCTCGAAGAATTTCCAAACCCGCCCCTGGGATGTGGAGGTGAGCGGGCTGGTGAACAACCCAAAAACCTACGCCATCGAAGACCTGCTTAAAAAATTTCCACAGGAGGAGCGCATCTATCGCCTGCGTTGTGTGGAGGCGTGGAGCATGGTCATCCCGTGGATGGGATTTTCGCTGGCGAAATTACTGACCGAGGTCGAACCGACCTCGGACGCGAAATTCGTCCGCTTCGAGGCGGTCTACCGCCCGGAGGAAATGCCCGGGCTGAAGAGTCCGTTTTACGATTGGCCTTATCAGGAGGGACTGCGTCTCGACGAGGCCATGAACGACCTGACGCTTCTCGCCACCGGCCTGTACGGGAACCTGCTTCCCAACCAGAGCGGCGCGCCCCTGCGGCTCGTCGTCCCGTGGAAGTATGGATTCAAGTCCATCAAGGGCATCGTCAAGATCGCGTTGACCGATACGCAACCCAAAACATTGTGGTCAACTGCATCGCCCAATGAATATGGGTTCTATTCCAACGTCAACCCGAACGTTTCGCACCCGCGCTGGTCACAGTCCAGCGAGCGCCGCATCGGCGACCTCGCCCGCCGCCCGACGTTGATGTTCAATGGCTATGAGGAGCAGGTGGCATATTTGTACGATGGCATGGATCTGGCGAAGTACTATTAACCCGCTGCCCTAAGCGGAGTAACCGAGCGTTAGCGAGGGAACGAAGTCGAAGGGCAGGTACTTGAACCAATCCACTCATATACCCATCCTTCGACTGCGCCGCAAAGAACGCGGCTCCGCTCAGGACAGTGACAACTCAGTAAAAATATCAGGCTGAATGATTAAACGCTACACCCCCCTCCAACTCCTCATCCACATCGGCGCGTGGATTCCAATCGCGCGGCTGGTCTTCGAAGCCTTTACTGGTGGTCTCACGGCGAATCCCATCCAGCACATCGAGCAGCGCACAGGACGCGCCGCCATCACATTGCTGTTCCTCTCGCTGGCCGCCACGCCGCTCAACAGTCTCTTCGGGTGGAAGGAACCTCTCCAGCGACGCCGCGCGCTGGGACTGTACGCGTTCATGTACGCGACCATTCACGTGATTATCTTCACTGACCTCGATTATGGTTTGGCGTGGAGTCTCATCCTCGAGACGGTCTTCCAGAAGCCATACATTCTCGTCGGCGCAGCGGCCTTCCTCCTGCTCATCCCGCTGGCGATCACCTCATTCGATATCTGGAAAGTGCGCCTCAAGAAGAACTGGAAACGCCTGCACCAGACGGTCTATTTCATCGCGCCACTGGTGGTTCTGCATTACGCCTGGGGCAAAAAAGGGACTTTCTTCGCCTTGCAAGGCGACATCCTGCTCCCCCTCATCTATGGATTAATCCTCGTATTGTTGATGGTTTTGCGGATTCCCGCCGTGCGGCGATTCCTCGCCTCCGCGCGCACCCGATGGCGGCGGCCAGTCAACAGCAGGAACCCAGCCATCTAACCTTTCTTCTTTCTCTTCCCATCCTTTTTCACCTTATAACCAAACCGCTTCAGCCACTCCTCGTCGTTGCGCCAATCTTTCAGCACCTTCACGCGCAACTCGAGAAAGACGCGTCGCCCGCCCATGGCTTCGATCTCCGTCCGCGCCGCGGAGCCGATGGACTTGAGCATCTTCCCACCCTCACCGATCACAATTCCTTTTTGCGAATCGCGCTCCACGAAAACTGTGGCGGCAATATAGGCCATGCCATTCTCGCGCTCCTTGAACTCGTCAATGCGGACGGCGACTCCGTGCGGGACTTCGTCACGCAGATGATTCAGCGCGGCCTCGCGGATCAAATCCGCGGCGATCTCTTTTTCGTACAGGTCGGTCACTTGTTCGGGATCGAACTCTGGTTCGCGGACAGGCAGGAACGAGACGAGCAGATTCAGCAGACCCGCGAGACCGTCCCCGCGCGTGGCGGACAGCAGGATGACTTCCGCTTCTTTCTTGACGAGGGTCGCGTACGCCTCCCGACGCGCGGATGACACGTCAGCATGGATCAGGTCAATTTTGTTGCAACCCAGCACGAGCGGAGTCCGACGCGGCAGGAGGGATGCAATCCGCTCATCGTCCTCGGTAGGACTCGTCGTCACGTCCACCAGCCAGAGGATGGCATCTACACCATCCAATGATGCGCGCGCTTCCTGATTCAGAAACTCACCCAGTTTATGCCGTGGTGCGTGGATGCCTGGTGTGTCCACAAAAATCATTTGATAGGTTTCGGTGGTGAGGATGCCGAGTTGACGGCGACGCGTGGTCTGCGGGCGCGGCGACACGGCCGCGACCTTTTGCCCCAGCAGGGCGTTGATCAGCGTGGACTTGCCCACATTTGGGCGGCCAAGAATGGCGATAAAACCAGAGCGGAAATCAGTCATTTGTTTTCAGTTTGGGATTCCAATTCGTGACAAGCACACCCGAAATGATGAGCAGTGCACCGATGGCGAGTTGCCACGAGAGATGTTCCTGCAAAAAAATTACGCCGAGGACCACGCCGCCCAGCGGAAAAATGTACGTGACGCTGATGGTGCGCGTTGGGCCGATCTCGTGCAGGAGATAATACCAGAGAATGAGCGCAACGCCCGAGCCAAGCGCGCCCAGCCAGAGCAGGGCGAACCAGGTGATGGGCAAATCCGGCAACGTGAACGGACGCTCCAACGCGGGCGCAGCGATCCACATGACGAGGTTCGCACTGAAGAAAGGTCCCGCACCGCGCACGAGACCGGGCACATGCCCGGTGTTCTTGCGCGCGTAGACCGTGCTTCCCGCGTAGAACATGGAAGCGACCACCACCGCCGCCTGCCCGATGAGAGAACTGTGCGCACCTGCGGATAAATCTTCGCTGAGCAGAATGACGACGCCTGCAAAGCCCGTCAGCAGGCCGAGGACTTTGGGAAGGTTCATCTTGTCATCGTGCAAAAGATAATGGGCGATGAGAATCGTGAAAAGAGGAGCGGTGGCATTGAGAATGGAGGCAATGGCCGAGTCGATGAATTGCTCCGCCCACGTGATGAGAAAGAACGGGACCGCGACGCTGGTAACGCCGAGGATGGCGAAGGTGATCCAGGTGGCGCGGTCGCGCGGCCACTCCACGCGCGAGACGAGGGCCGCGCCACCCGCCGTCAACAGGCCAAAAAACACACGGAACGCGACTAGCGCGTATGGTCCGACCTCATCGAGCGCGATCTTGATCCATAAAAACGAGGTGCTCCAGATGAGTCCGAGCAGGATATAGGCGATCCAATGTTTGGTTTTCATTTTCACCACTATAAAAAGAATAAAAAAGCCCGCAGGCTTTCAACGGGCTGAGTGTATCATGGTTGATTCGATTTTTTCTACCGCGAATTACACAAATTTTCGCGAATTGATTTAGAAAGTGTCTGAAAACCTCAACACAAAGTCACAAAGACACGAAGTTTTTTTGAGACTTTGTGCCTTTGTGTTCAAAAAGCATAGACTTTTCAGACACTTTCTCAGAAATGCGCTTAATTCGCGGCTGGGAATTTACATCTCGTCGTCCCCGCCGCCCAAATCAGGCAACGCGGACTCGATCTCCTCGGGGCTTTGTCCCGACTCAAGCCGATCCACCACATCATCAAATTCGGGAGGCAGGTCTTCACCCATTTCTTTTCCCATTTTTCGCATCATCCGTCCAATGGCTTTCGGGTCGTCTTCGAGGCCTTCGAGATTCCCCATTTCACTTTCCATCGAATTGAAACGCGACTCGTCCGATTTTGCGATGCGGACGCGCGTCATCCGTCGGCGGGTATTGATGCTTCCACAATGGGAGCAGGCCGCGGGCTTTTTTCCGTATTCGCTGTAGGTCAGGAAAATCTCGAAGCGCTGTTTGCAGTCGTTGCAGATAAAATCGTAGGTGGGCATACGAGAATTCTAACGCGATTGAGCGATAGACGGTAGACCGTGGATAGTGGACGGTCTGGTACAATTCGCCCATGCCTTCCGAACACAATTTCGATCTGCCACATTCCAGTCCACTGCTCATCGTCATCTCCGGGCCATCGGGTGTGGGAAAAGACACCGTGCTCCAGCGCATGAAGGAGCGCGGCTTGCCCTTCCATTTTGTCGTCACCGCCACAACACGCCCGAAGCGCACGGGCGAAATCCAGGATAAGGACTACAAGTTTGTCTCGAAGGAAGAATTCGCCCGCATGATCGAAGCAGACGAACTCATCGAATATGCTATCGTCTATGGCGATTACAAAGGTATCCCCAAACAGCAGGTGCGAACGGCCCTCGCAAGCGGCAAGGATGTAATTCTGCGCATCGACGTGCAGGGCGCCGAAACCATCCGCAAACTTGCACCCGACGCCCTGCTCATCTTCCTCACCACCGAAAGCGAGGAGGAACTCGTCCACCGCCTCGAAACGCGCAAGACCGAAACTGCCGAGGAACTCAAACTCCGCATCGCCACCGCCCGCAAGGAATTGCAGCGTATCGAATCCTTCGACTATATCATCCTCAACCACGACTTTCACCTCGACGAAACCGTAGACTCCATCCGCGCCATCATCGACGCTGAACATCATCGCGTCAAACCCCGCCAGGTGACTCTCTAACAAGAAACCCGTTTTTTCTCAGAAAACGGGTTTCTGACATACAACTTCAGGTGACTCTGTGAACGAATTCCCCGCCTCCTCTCCCGACGTTCAGCCTGCCACGCCCGCCCCAGGCCACATCGCCCTTCGGCTTCCGTCTTCGCCCCCGCGCGTGACGCATACCATCCTTGGGCTGACGATCTTCGTCTACCTGTTGCAACTGGCCTCGCAATTTTTGACGGGCTACGATCTGCCGATTATGTTCGGAGCCAAAGCGGGTGAGCTGATCCGCGAAGGACAGATCTGGCGGCTCATCACGCCCATCCTTTTGCACGGATCACTCTGGCACATTGGTTTCAATATGTATGCCCTGTTTAGTTTCGGCACAGGACTGGAACGCCGCTTCGGACACTTCCGTTTTCTGGTGCTGTACCTGCTGGCAGGGTTTGCCGGCAACGTGTTATCGTTTCTTCTGACGAGCGGAGTTTCGGTCGGCTCGTCCACATCCATTTTTGGGTTGATCGCGGCCGAAGGGATTTTCCTCTACCAGAATCGAAAACTATTTGGCGAAGAATCGAAGCAAGCCATCGGGAATGTTATTTCGGTGGCGGCCATCAACCTGTTCATCGGTTTTTCGAGCGGCGGATTGATCGACAATTGGGGTCACATCGGCGGCCTGCTGGGTGGGCTGATCTTCGCCTGGTTCGGCGGTCCGCTCTGGCAGGTGGAGGGAATTTATCCCCTGCTCCGTCTTGTGGACAAACGTGAGGGACGCGAGGTGGTGCTGGGCGCGGCAGTCGTGCTCATCTGCTTCGGAGGACTGGCGATACTTGGAATGATGTCCCTGATTATGCCAAAATAAGCAGACATGGTTAACCCCAAACTTAAGAAATCCGCCACAGATTACACGGATTATCACGGATTTTAAATTTTTGGCCGACTCCATGGTAAAGAGTCGGCCAAATCTGTGTCATCTGTGAAATCTGTGGCTAAAGATTAAATTCGGGGTGAGTCATGTCTGACTAAATTCGAAAGCCTATGTGTTATGAGCTAGGCGCGGGTCAAGTGCATCGCGCAGGCCATCTCCCAGCAAGTTGAAGGATAGCACCGTCAACATGATGGCGAAGCCGGGCAGGAAGACCAGGTGCGGCGCGGTGAAGACCTGATTGCGTTCCGAGCCGAGCATGGAGCCCCACTCAGGCATGGGAGGCTGTGCGCCAAGGCCGAGGAAGGAGAGCGCGGCCGCGTCGAGGATGGCGGTGGCGATGCCGAGCGTCCCCTGAACGATGAGCGGCGTCATGGCATTGGGCAGGATGCGGCGGAACAAGATGTCGAAGTTGGAGCCGCCCAGGGCCCGCGTGGCAGACACATAGTCCATTTCGCGAACCGAGAGGACGGAGGCGCGCACCACGCGCGCGTAGGAGGGAATTGAAACGATACCGATTGCCAGCAAGGCATTGGTCAAGCCCGGGCCAAGTACGGTCACGATGGCGATTGCCAGCAGGAGCGAGGGAAACGCCAGCAGAACGTCCATGATGCGCATGATGACGTTATCCACCCAGCCGCCGAAATATCCGCTCAACGCGCCGAGAATGGTTCCGATGACAATTGCAAACGTGACGGTGGACAGGCCGATCCAAAGGCTGACGCGCGTGCCGTACAGCAGGCGGCTGAATTCGTCGCGCACGTTGCCGTCAATACCGGCAATGTGCTGAGGCTGGTCCTCGGGACAGCCGAACAGGTGAATGCAGGGCGCCTGTCGTTGTTTCACCGGCTCGATCCCAATCAGAACTTGCAAAGGGTCGTAGGGCGCGATCCATTGGGCTGTGAGGGCGATAACAACCAGAATCCCCAGAATGATCATTCCCACAACTGCGGAGCGGCGGCGAAACAGACGCCTCCACGTGATCCGCCACAGGCTGACCGATTTGATGGACATGGCCTCGGCATCGAGGGCGGCAACTTTGTTTTCCTGGTTCATGTTCGGTTCCTAGTTCAGGCGGATGCGGGGATCGAGATAGGCGTAGGAAATATCCACGATCAGGTTGAGCACCACAAAGAAGACTGCGATCACAATCGTAAACGCCTGCACAATGCCATAGTCGCGGGCGGTGATGGCCTCGTAGAGGGTGCGCCCCACACCGGAGAGACCAAAGATGGTCTCGGTGAGGACCGCGCCTCCGAGCAGGCTTCCCAGCGAGAGGCCGATGACAGTCACGAGTGGTAGAAGCGAATTGCGAAAAGCGTGTTTGAGTACCACGTTCCGATAGGCCAATCCTTTGGCGCGTGCGGTACGGATATAGTCCTGACCGAGCACATCCAGCATGGACGAGCGCGCCATGCGGGCAATGAGCGCCATCGGAATGGTGCCGAGCGCCACCGCGGGCAGGATCATATGTTGAACGGCATCTTTGAACAGTTTCCAGTTGGCAGTCAACAGGGCATTCAGAATGTTCATGCGGCTGATGAAATCAAAGAAGCCGGTCACAAAGCCTGTTTCGGGGAGCGTCAATCCCCATACTTCGGCTACAGAAGGGCTGGAAATGCCGGGGCTGATTCGTCCAGAGGGAGGCAGCCAGAAAGGCGTATCTTTGAGTAACAGGGAAAAAACATAGGCCAGCATTAAACCCAGCCAAAAGACCGGCATGGAGACGCCAATATTGGCCCAAACCATGGTAATCACATCAACCCAGGAATTATGTTTGACGGCAGAAATTATGCCAAGCGGAATCCCCACGATCATGCTGAGGATGAGCGCCGAAAAACTAAGTTCCACGGTGGTGGGCAAGCGTTCTGCCAGAAGGCGTGTGACCGGCATGCCAAAGCGGAAGGATTGCCCGAACTCACCGCGGGACATCTCTGTGAGATAAATTCCAAACTGGGTCAGGATCGGCTTGTCCAATCCCTTTTCCTTGATGAAGCGGTCACAGACTTCATCCGTGGCTTTTTCGCCCAAAATAGCGCGGCATGGATCGCCCGGGATGAGGCGCGTCAGGGCAAATGTGACCAGCAATATGCCAAACAAAACGGGAATGGAAGCAAAAAAGCGCCGCAAAATATATTGAATCATCGGTTTCCCTTTGTGAATACGGGATGGCGGCTACCCGCCATCCCGTATTGCTTACACGTACAGGTTACGACTTACTCACCGGGTTTGCTCATCAATCCCCAAAGATAAGCATAGTAGTCCCAGAGATTGGTGTTGCCAACATGGGTGGGCGCGCCAATGTTCAAGCCCATGTTAAACGTGGCCACAACGTCGGTGGAATCGAAGTCTGAGCCGTCATGGAATTTTACGCCCTGTCGCAGGGTGCAGGTCCAGACAGTCAGGTCTTCATTTGGTACGCATGATTCGGCCAGGTGCGGAACCGGGACAGCGGAGTTGGGCTCAAAACCGTAGAGAGCCTCGATGACCTGTTCACAAGCGCGCAGGGATTCGCCGTCGGTCTCGTCAGCGCAGAACATGCTGATGGGTTCGGCGTTCTGCATCCAGACGAAGACATCGCGACCGCCCGGATCGGAGAAGGCAAACAATTCGGTGGTCAGCGGGCTGGCCTGCGGGTTGGTCACATCCGCGCGGTAAGCCGCAGCGGAACCGCCATGCGCGATCGGCACCATCGGAACCAGTTCACGAATGGCGTTGTTGGCCTGTTCATAGAACGGGGCGGCTGCCACAGGATCCGCGATCTGGGCGCCTTCGATTAGCGGTTCGTAGATGGAGGGATCAAGCGCGCCAAATTGCAGGACTTCCTTGCCGAAGTGATAATCCAGGAAGTTGGTGACGTGCGGATAGTCCGCACCCCAACCGAGCAGGTGGAAGCCGTTCAAGCGGCCAGCAGCCGACTCTTCAATGAAGGCACCCGATTCCATGACAACGATCTCGGCGTCAATGTTCAGGTTTTCCTTCAACTGGGCCTGGATGTCCTGGGCCACGTTGCCAACTTGCGGCAGGTAGCCGCGCACAACGTCGCGGTAGTACAAGCTGGTCTTGAAACCATCGGGATAGCCGGCCTCGGCCAACAAGGCCCGGCCCGCCTCAGGATCGAATTCATACCAGGCTTCGCCTTCGCAAGCGTTCGGGATGGCGCAAGGCGTGAAGTGCGAGGCAACTTCCGAACCGCGAGGGTAGAAGGTATCCACAATGCGCTGACGGTCAATGCCCATGGCCACAGCCTGGCGCACCCTGACATCGTCAAAGGGCGGGAAGGTGTTGGTCATGCCCACGTAGAAGATATTCAGAGCCGGGCGAATCTGCAGGTGCAGGTTGGAATCGCCTTCGATGGTGGCAAAGTCATCCGGGCCGACATTGTCGAAACCGTCAATCGTACCAGCCTGGAGTTCCAACAGGCGGGCGGCAGATTCGGTGGACCAGCGGAACACCAGCGTTTCAGCCTCGGGAGCCGCACCCCAGTAGTTGGGGTTGGCAACGAAGGTGATGCTGTCGCCGCGCGCCCACTCGCTGACCATGTACGGGCCAGTACCGACCGGCTTTTCAAGACCCTCGCTCGTGCGGCCGGTCTCACCCGCGGTGGCCTCGAGCCATTCCTTCGGGTAGATGCCAAACACGCTGAAGGCGATTTTTTGGATGAAGGCAGGATCGGGTTTGCACAGGGTAAACGTCACTGTGGACGGATCGGTCGCCTCAATGGATTTGAACCAGCCGCCGTAATCGCAATCGGGCACGGAAAGGGTAGTGCCATCATAGGTCGCGATGGGAACGTCAGGAACGGGGGTGGGTTCGGCGGTGGGAGCCTCGGTAGCGGGGACTTCCGTAGCCGGGGCTTCGGTCATCGGGGCCTCGGTAGCCGGGGCATCGGTGGGTTTCGGGCCGCAAGCCACTAGGATCATGCTGGCGAGCACGAGCACCGAAAGCAGGGCAAATAGTTTCTTATTCACGGTTCTCTCCTCCAGTTTGAGAGTTTGGGTAAGGTGACGAACGTATGGACACACGGCAATAAAATTAGGACTTTCACCTCCTTTCCAACCAAACGTGCAAAGGGTTTCAAAATTATACAGCAAAACTTGTCTTTCCTGCACTGGGTTGCCTTTTTGGCCGGCTTACAGGCGCGGCCTTCCCGGCGGGTTTAATTTTGTATTTTACAGGGCTTTTCACGGATACACCACCTCCTCTGGTATTGCTCCCCAGGTGGCGTTTTCATTCAATATACAGGCATCGGCATGCCCGTACCATTCAACTGGACATCCCTCGGATTCGACGTCCACACGCCGGGGATGACCGTCCCGCAGTGCGGGCATTTCCCAGCCTCCGTAATTCGATACGCGCGGACCCGATAACCGCGTCGCTCGACGACTGGCCGATTGCACCCCGGGCAGAACGTGTCCTCATACTCGCCCACCCGCCCGGGCAAATTCCCCGCGTAGACGAAGTGCAGCCCCGCCTCGCGGCCGATATCCGCCGCGCGCTGAAGCGTGAGCGCGTCCGTGTTGTCATGGCCGGTCATCTTGTAATCCTGATGGAAAGCCGTTACGTGCCAGGGGATGTCGGGGGAGAGTCCCGCGAGGAAACGCGCGGCCTCCCAAAGTTCAGCATTGGAATCGTTGAAGTCCGGGACGACGAGAGTCACCACCTCCACCCACAGTCCCATCTCGCGCGCCCGCTTGATTCCATCCAGCGTATTCTGCAACACGCCGCCCAGTTTGCGATAGTTCTTGTCGTTCATGGATTTCAAATCCACTTTGTACGTGTCGAGATACGGACGCAAATACTCCATCACTTCGGGCGTGTTGTTGCCATTGGAAACATAGGCGCATTTCAACCCCGCGGACTTGGCTTCCTTGAAAATTGCCGCGGCCCACTCGCTGGTGATGAGCGGCTCGTTATAGGAAGAGACCACCACCGATGCCCTCGTCCGCAGCGCCGCCTCCACCATTTGCGACGGGCTGATGCGCCGTACCAGCCCGATGGAAGAATCCGACTGCGGATCGCGCATGGCTTGCGAGGTGTACCAATTCTGGCAGTAGCCACAGTGAAAATCACAACCCAGCATCCCAAACGTCAGCGCCGTCTCGCCGGGCAAAACATGTGAAAAGGGTTTCTTCTCGATGGGGTCGGCCTGCAACGCGGCGACGTACCCAAACGGCACGCGCAATTCTCCTCCCTGATTGAACCGCACCTGACAGATACCGCGCCGGCCTTCACGGATCAGGCAACGGTGTCCACAAGCCACACAACGCACCGCGCCATCCGCTTCCTTTGTGTACAAGTCCCCCGTCTGGGTCAATTGGTCGAGCACATCAGCGATGCTCATACCGTATAATATACCGCATGTTCAGCCTCGTGATACAAGCCGGTGGACAGTCCACGCGCATGGGCGAGGACAAGGCGCTCAAGCCTTTCCTCGGGCGGCCGCTCATCCAGCATGTGATCGAACGACTCGCTCCCCTCACGGATGAAATCCTCGTGACGACGAATCGCCCCAACGATTACGCCTTCCTGAACGCTTCGACAGGCTCAGCGCACCGTGTGCGCCTCGTTTCGGACCTCGCGCCGGGCCGCGGTCCCCTCGGCGGACTTTATACTGCGGTCGCTTCAGCCGCATCGCCCATCGTGGCAGTCGTCGCCTGCGATATGCCGTTCGCCAGCGCGCGGCTTCTCGAAACCGCGATCCGCATCATGGTCAAGGAAGAGGCGGATGTGGTCATCGCCAGAACAGACGAGGGCTACGAACCCTTCCACGCGGTCTATCGCCGCGAGACGTGCGTCCCTGCCATCCAATCTGCCATTGCAGCGGATCAGTGGAAGGTCATTGCATGGTTCCCCGCGGTGAAAGTTCGCGAACTGACGCTTGCGGAAGTGTCCGCCTCCGACCCGGGCGGCCGCGCGTTCTGGAACGTTAACACACCCGAGGAGTTTGCCGAGGCCGAACGGTTGGCGAAACTACCGAACCACTAACACCGGGCAGGGCGCGTGCGATATTACCTTTTGGCTGGTACTGCCAAGCAACGCGCCTGCCAACCGGCCCAGACCGCGCGAACCGATCACGATCACATCGCTTTGGCGCGTGGCGGCCACGTTGACGATGGCCTCGGCGGGCGAGCCTTCCAGCAACTCGGATTGCAGTTCGCCAGGGACTTCGCCCACGGTTGCGAGCGCGCTCTGCAGGATCGTCTGCGCATCTTTCAGGCGGGCTTCAATGGCATATTGCATGTAGGGGTCGCCGATGTAAGGCGGGATGGGATCGTAGGCAACGACGACGCGCAGTTCAGTAGATTTCATGTCACGCGCCAATTCACCCGCCACCTGGGCGGCGCGCAAGCCGTGTTCTGAACCGTCGACGGCAAGAAGGATTTTTTCGAACATGGTGCCTCCTTTCTGTGCGGTACAATTTCAGTATACAGGAATTTTGACGACAAATCAAATATCCCATTCAGGAGACCGCCATGCCTCTCGATTTGAATCTCATTCGCCAGCAATTTCCATCGCTCGAGCGTCCCGCTGTTTTCTTTGACAACCCCGGCGGCACGCAGATCGCGCGTCAAAGCGTGGAGCACATCAACAGGTATCTGCTCGAAAGCAACGCCAATCACGAGGGTGCGTTCGAGACCAGCCAAAAATCGGACGCGGTGCTGGACGAAGCGCACGCGGCAATGGCCGATTTTCTCAACGCGGCGCGGCCCGAGGAGATCGTCTTCGGCAACAACATGACGACGCTGACCCTGCACTTGTCGCGCACGCTTGCGCGGACTCTTTCCGCGGGCGATGAGATCGTGGTGACGCGTCTCGACCACGACGCGAACATCTCGCCGTGGTTACTCGTTGCCGAGGACAAGGGGTGCAAGGTGACGTGGATTGATTTCGATGTGGAAGACTGCACGCTGAAATTGGACGAATTCCAGAAGGCGATGGAACGCAAGCCGAAGATCGTCGCGTTCGGATACGCGTCCAACGCAGTGGGAACGATCAATCCCGTGCGCAAATTGACGAAGATGGCAAAAGAGGCGGGTGCGCTGGTTTACATCGACGCGGTGCAGTACGCGCCGCACGGCCCCATCGACGTGCAGAACATCGGTTGTGATTTCCTCGTGTGCAGCAGTTACAAATTCTTCGGTCCGCACGCGGGCGCGTTATACGGACGTTACGACCTGCTCAACGAGTTGAAGGCGTACAAGGTGCGTCCCGCCACGAACAATCCGCCTGGAAAATTCGAGACGGGGACGCAGAATCACGAAGGCATCGCGGGCGTGCTGGGCGCGTTGGAATATTTCGAGTGGCTGGGGAATCAGTTCGGCGGCGCGGCCGCGGAAAGTTTGCGCGAGAGCGGGTTCTCGGGACGGCGTCTCGCGCTCAAGCAGGCGATGACGGCCATCCGTTCGTACGAATACGAGATGAGCCGCGCGCTGCTGGTGGCAATCGCGTCCGTGCCGGGGACGCGCATCTACGGCATCACCGACAGCAAGAGTCTCGACCAACGCGTGCCAACCGTCTCGTTCACGCTGGAGGGGAAGCATCCACGCGCGGTGGCGGAGGCGCTGGGCAAGGCTGGCTTCTACGTGTGGGATGGGAACTACTACGCGCTGGCTGTGACGGAACGCCTCGGCGTGGAGGCGTCGGGCGGGATGGTGCGCGTTGGTGCGGCACATTACAACACGCTGGAGGAAGTGGCACGGTTACAGGAAACACTTGTGAAAATCGCCAAGTGAACAAAGCGGTTGATATAAACAGACATGATTCCCCCCGAACTTAAGAAATCCGTGGCTAAAGATTAAATTTGGGATGAGTCATGTCTGTTTTTTATGGAACCATTGTGCGTAAGACAGGGATTTTTCTTAGCAACGCCGTGATTCCCCACGATAACAGGAAAGCGATGAGCGTGACAATGGGGATGACGAGAAGCGAGGAGCCATCTTTCGTCGCGAAACCCAGCGCGTTCCAGGCTGCGGCCATCCCGATGAGAACGAAGGAGTGGATGAGGTAAATCCCGAATGTGGACGGGCTGACGAGGCTGGAGAGGCGCGCCAGCCACTGACGAATCCGCTCGCCCGCGGCTTTGAGCAGGAGGAACGTCCCGATCGCCATGATGATGATGTTCAAGCTGGGATAACTGCGGAAGGGCAACTCGTTGTTCTGCGGAGGCAGGTCAAAGTAGAAGACGGCGAAGGTGGAGACAAATCCAACCGTGAAGAGCGCGATAGCCGTCCACAATAGGCGCGGGGTGGTTTGGAGGCGTCCGAGGTAGAGTCCCAGCAGGAAGTAGCCGACGTAACTTGCCGCATAATACATCTCGAATCCGTTTTTGATCGGCGTGAACTCTTCGAGGATGAACATGATGGGCATGATGACAAACCACAGCCCGATGTAATAGAGAATGTCCGAGTCTTTGGCTTTGGCGACGAAGAGACGCAGGATGGGCGTGAAGAAGTACAGGCCGATGAGCGCGTAGAAGAACCACAGGTGAGCGGCCCGAGGTCCACGCAGGATGCGGACGAATATCCCGATAATCGCTTCGAATGTCACGCCCGTCTCTACAAAGGGATGCGAGCCGTAGATGTCATAAATGACCGACCAGATGATGAAGGGGATGAGAATCTTCGCGGCGCGTTTGCGGAAGAAGGTGACGGTATCCTCCTGCCTGGAGAGGAGCAGAAACCCGCTCATCAGAAAAAACAACGGCACGCCGTTGCGCGAGATGGTGTAGAAAATCCGATCTGCCCAAAATGGACCGCTTCCCCACACGTCCACGTGCGCGAGCGTGACGAGCACCGTGCCGACGAATCGCATGAAATCCACCCAGGGGAGGATGGAATGAGGCGTCTTCTCTTCGGTTGTGGTGAGTTGATAATCCATTAGAGAGATTTTCGATAAACGCGGTGATTTTTATATTCCACGCCGTTCAGGTTCTTCAGGTCGGCGCGCATCTGTTTGGTGGTCTCGGCTACCTGCGTCATCTCGACATGCTCAAACTGGTTGAAACTGAAGACCGTCTTTGCCATTTCGTAATAAAGGAGCGCGTTGCCGCCCATGCCCTGAAATTCGGGCAGGATGCCCATACCGTTCCCGCTGATGGTTTTCGTGCGCTTCATTTCCAACAGGAGGTCGGGGAGGCCGAACGGAAGCAGTTTTCCTTTGGCGCGCTGGAGCGCGGACGAAACATCGGGGAAGGCAAAGAGGAATCCGACGATCTCTTCCTCGTGCAGGATGACCTTGATGAGACGATAGTCGGCCACGAGGAAGATGTTGTCCACGGCGTATTGGATGTCACCGGGCGAGAAGGGATAGTATTCCCAATTGTGGATGAAGGCCTTATTGTAGGCCGCACCGATGCGCGGCGCCCATTGGACGAGTTCGCGTTTGCTCTTGAACCTCTTGACCCACAGGTTGCCGCGTTTGAGCACACGCTCGGCAATGCGTTCGACGCGCTCGGGAATCTTGAACGCGTCCGAGGGGAGGTAGCAGGAGACGAAGTCCACTTCTTTTTCGAAGCCGAGATCTTCCACCAGTTTGGGATAGTAGGCGTAGTTGTAATTCATCATCGTCATCATCTGGCGATGTTCGAAGCCGAGGATCTGGATGCCGTAGCCATCGAACGGGGAGAGGCCTTTCGGGCCGATCAAAGTGTCCATACCGCGCGCCCGCGCCCAGTCGAAGACGGAACCGAAGAGCGCATCCGCCACCGATTGGTCATCCACACTTTCAAAGAAGGAGAACTGCGCTTTTTTCGTCCCGTGATATTCGTTGAAGGGTTTGTTGATGCCCGCGCAGATGCGTCCCACCACGTTTCCATCGCGGACAGCGAGGAAGAAGTCCGCTTCGGAATGGCTGAAGAAGGGATGCTTCTTGCGGTTGAGCGGCAGATACGCATCCACGAAAAGCGGCGGCACCCATTGCGGACAGTCCTTGTAGAGTTGGTAGGGGTATTCAACAAAGCGCCTGACCTGGTCTTTGTCACTGGTGTCTACTTTTTCGATGGTGAGCATGGCGGCACTCCTCAAACGGATTTGAACCGAGTATAAAACAATTTGCCCGCTGCGGGCAGTCGAATTACAAATGACACTTGAATCTGACACGCGAGCGTGCTACAGTGGAAAGGTAGGCAACCTGTTCCCCTGTGATGAATAGGGCATTGTTGCGGTGACCGTTCTTGTCAGACAGTGTTTTTCTGTCGCCGCCGAGAAATTGCAATATCTCACTGGAGGATGTCATGAAAGGATTGACCATTGGCCTGCTTGTGACCGCGCTCGCGCTGGCGGGATGCGGAGGCGGTTCCGCCCAACCGAAAGCGGGCGCGACTTTCAGCGGGCCGATCCAAATCGACGCGGACAAGGCGGAGAGCGCCTACTTGTCCTTCACCATCTCAGATGACGGAACTTCCATCACAAAGATTGGAGTCTCTTTCACCAATTTCAAGTGTGAGGTCATGTCTGCGGGATCGATGAGCATGAACAGCGGAGGAAACTTTCCCATAACAAATGGATTGGATCTGTCCCCCTCCAACATCGGCCAGATCAAAGGTCGATTCAGTTCCCCTACCAAAGCCAGCGGAACCATTGACATCAAATTGAAGATCAACACCGGGTTCGGCTCCGCCGATTGCGACATGGGCACATGGGAGTGGACCGCTGAAGCAAAGTGAAAACGACAAGCGTCATCGCGACCGTCGAAGCATAGATACCGCAATAATGGGGCATCGAACGATGCTTCATTAAATATTTGTTTCCTTGAGGAGGAAGAATGCACGAATCAAAATTTGTCCGTCTGCTCGGAGTTGCTGTGCTCACAGCAGTGATTCTGGGGTGTAGTGTGTTTTCAGGCCCACCCACGCCGACACCCATCCCAACACCAACACAGCCGCCAACATTTACGTTCGTCCCGCCCACAGACACCCCCATCCCCACCGATACGCCCGTTCCCACGTTCACGCCGGTGCCCGTCCAGTCATTGGAGACAATCATTGCGGCGGTACAGTTGGCGGCGCAAGGCAAAGGTGTGAAGGAAGCAGCCCCTTACAAACCAGGCCCGGGTGTACACCCGCTTGTGGTCATTGCGCCCGCGAAAGAACAGGCTGAATGGAATACCAGTCTGCCCGCCGCCTGGCAACCGTCGAACGTCGCTCAAGTGGAATTGGTCGCGGTAGTTCGGTATATCAACGTGGAGGTCGAGAAAGCGCGCTATATCGGCAAAGGGACGGGGATCATTTTCGTCAGCCGTATCCGCATCGATACGGAGATCATCCTGCACGAAGCCCAAACAGGTCAGACGGTGGCCTCCACAACCTTCAGGGGAGGAGAGCCGCCCACATTACCAAAATCTCTTCCACTTGGGACAACCGCCTTGTATGGCACTAGTGTGGCTTATGAAACAGCCCAGGCATGGCTAAAGGCTTACGTGGAACCGTAACAAACAAGGTTGACTTGCAAAAAGGCAGTCGCTTTTGAAACGCTGCCTTTTTCTTTCTCAAGGCGCCACGCCGCCGTAGTTTTTCAGCGCGTGGATGGCATCGGTGTATCCGGGGTGGACGTCGAGCGCTTTGCGCCAGTCCGCGATCGCGCCGGCGATGTCGCCCTTGCGGTAGAGTCCGTATCCGTGCCAGAGCAGGGCCTCCTCGGCATACCATCCATTGATGGGTTTATACGTCTGCTCGGTGAGTTCCAGCAGGTAGTCAATGCGGTCGGCGTTGAAATAGGCGGAGAACGGCCAGAACTGATACCGCGTCATGCGCTGGGGAAGTCCAAGCGTGAACGCCTGATCGAACGCCTGCGCGGCTTCCTGATACCGCTCGAAATACGTGAGCGACGCACCCAGGTTGAACCACGCGAACGCGTCCTCGGGATTTGCGGCGATCTGCGCGTTCGACAGGTCCATCGCATTCTGACGATTCAATGCCGCGTCCCAATCCGTCCCGATGATGGATTGGATCTCCGCCTCATCCTGCGGTTTATAGATGAACATGTAGAGATAGTTGAACGGCTTCCAATCCTTTTCCATCGTCTCGTACGGGATTTTCTTGTCCGCATCCTTTTCTGGACCGTGTTGCGAATCCTGCACGATGAAGATTTTCTCCGCCTCGTCGTATCCGTTGACAAGCAGATAATGCGCGTCCCACAGATCGTCATTGGGACCGTTAGCATCCTGCTGGTCAATCTTCCCCGCCACTTCCACAATGACGGGATAACCCGCGGCGAGCAGACGTTTCAGCAGGTCGAGAGTCCCAGCCACGCGGTATTCGGCGCGCAGCCAGCCCGCCTCGTTGAGGATGAAGTAGCGTAGTTCCTCGGGGTTGACGTTGCGATCCTGCTTGATGGGTTTGACGATGTTAGCAATGTCGTACTGCGTCCCCTCCCAGCCATACATGCGCAGGGTCATCGAGAGGGTGGCGGGACCGCAGTTGTTGATATCCTGTTTTTCGTAGGTGGGAGAGGTGAGCCAAACCTGAGGCGGAAGCGGGATGGCCGTCAGCGTGGGAGGGACAGGTTGGGTCGCGACCACCGTAGGGGTCGGAGGAGGATGCGTAAACGTCGCAAATGGCGTGGACGGGATGGGAGTCGGGATGACAACCGGGTCGATGGTATTCTTAAGTCGTGTCGTCCACACCTCGTAGCGCCAGAGCAGGCGCGATTGAATCGAGGGAATCTGAAACAACAGAATGCCGAGAATGAACATACCCGCGAGGAAAATCAAAATCAACTTGAATCGTTTTGACATGCCGCGAGTGTACCATTTTAAAATGAGAGGGCATTAAAAACGTGACAGTCACTTTGAAAGTGACTGTCACTTGAGGCTGCATAGATGCGTCAGCGGATGCGCAGGACCTGCCCGGCGTAAATCCAGTTTGGATTCCAGATGTTGTTGAGGTATTGCAGGCTGGCAACTGTGGTCCCAAAGCGGACGGCGATCTTGAAGAGTGTGTCGCCCCATTGGACGGTGTAGTAAATCGGGCGCGCGGGCAGGTTGATGACCTGTCCAACGTAGATGAGATTTGGGTTCGGTATCTGCGGGTTGGCGGCGATCATGTCGCCCACACTGAATCCATAACGGTCCGCGATCTTTCGCAATGTGTCGCCATACTGGACAACGTACGTGCCGCCATAGGATGGATACGAGGGGGCTGGCGGAGGCGGGGCCGGCGGTGAGCCGGGAATGTTGATAACCTGCCCCGCGTAGATGATGCTTCCCAGTCCGGGATTAGCCGCGTAGATGGCATCAATCGTCACGCCGCAAATGGAGGCTATGCGTCCCAATGTATCCCCCCATTGGACGGTGTAGGTGGCGCCGCAATACCCCCCAGCCTGTGCATTGCCTGCGCTGGCGAAACTTCCCAACAGGATTGCCGCCAGCAAAACGATACGGGTCAAGGTTTTGTGTGCCATTGGATTTCTCCTTTATCAATAATGGATGGCGAGTACCGTGAGCCGGGTTTCATGATGAAAGCAGGGCTGTTTCCGCTCAGGGAATTTCGATGGTCATTCCAAAGTCAAGGGTGTATGAGAGCAGGTTGTTCCGTTGCACGATGGCAAGTGGATCCACATCACCAAACTTGCAGGCAATCTTAAACACGCTCATCTGCGCTTCGGGGACAACGTATGTGGTCGGGTGGGGTATCAGGGCGCGTATATCCGGGAATGGGCGGCCGGATTGAGGAATGGACAGCACCAACCCGGGCGCGTAGATCGTTCCCGAAGGCAGATTGTTCAAGGCAAGCAATTCCTTCGGGTCAACATCGAACCGGCGCGCGATGCAATAGGGAAATTCGCCGGGTTGGAGGGTGTAGTAAAGTGGTCGAGGGCTGATGGTCGGCGTGGATGTGATGGGTGGCTCGGTCGGGGTGACAGTGATGGTTGGCGAGGGCGTTTCAGAGATGAAGAGGGTTGGGGTAAACAACAGGGGGGAGTCGGCGTTTTGGGTGAGAGCGGCAAATGTCTGTGTGATGGGAATCGTCTGGCCTGCCGCCAGGGGCAGGGTGCAGGCGGAAAAGATGAACACCCATATCCCCATAAGAACACCGAAAAGCGGCCTGGTTATCATTCTTCTCATATGAATACCCTTTAGATTCGAGAAGTCAGCCTGTCTTGGAACACGATTAATTCATTATACACTATACGCATTGAAATTATGAACATTCTCATTTTCCCCGCAAAACAACTAGAGATCGCTCATGCGATGCGGATGGATACCCACCTTCCCCGCAAAAAAGGTTTTTATGGTCTGTATATCGGCCTCCATGTTGTCTGTCAGTGTAAAGGTGGGGCCAATACCGCAAGTTTTGGTGACACTGTCCACATAGCCTGTCGCTACAGGGACACCTGCCTTCCTGGCGATGTGATAAAAACCCGTTTTCCATTCGGTGACTTTGGAGCGTGTGCCTTCGGGCGCGATGGCGAGGACGAAACGGTCGTTTGCGCGGAAGGCTTCTACCATTTGTTCCACCATGCCCTGGGATTTGGAGCGCTCCACGGGATAGCCGCCGCACCAGTAAAAGAATCTGCCGAGCGGAGGGCGAAAGAGTTCGGCTTTGCCAATAAATCGAAGTTCGCCGCGCAAGCTGAGAACGAAGCCGAGGAAGATGACGAAGTCCCAGTTGGAGGTGTGGGGCGCGCCTACGATCACGTACTTCGGGAGGTCGGGGAGGCGTCCGAGCACGCGCCAGCCCGAAAGTCGAAAGAGGAGGCGAAAGAGTCCGCGCAGGAGATTGGACAGGATGGGGGTATTAAAGATGGTGCGCTTCACGTTCCCACCATCCAACACGCCGTTTGATGACTCTCTCCCGTCTCCACGTAGGCTGGGTCTTCGACTTTGCAACGTTCAACGACAATCGGACAACGCGGGTGGAAGCGGCATCCGCTCGGCAAATGAATCGGATTCGGCGTCTCACCCTGCAAGATGACGCGCTCGCGGCGCAGACGAGGATTTGGCACAGGCACGACCGAGAGCAGGGCTTTGGTGTATGGATGTTGTGGATTCGTCAACACTTCGTGTGTCGGGCCGATCTCAACGATGCGGCCAAGATACATGACCGCGATGCGGTCCGCAAAATAACCGACCGTCCCGAGATCGTGTGTGATCAGGATGATAGAGATTTGCCGCGTGCGGCGCAGGTCGGCGAGGAGATTCAGGATTTCGGCGCGGATGGAGACATCCAACATGGAGACGGGTTCGTCGGCGATGAGCAGGTGCGGCTCGAGAACTAGCGCCCCCGCAATAACGACACGCTGGCGCTGTCCGCCCGAAAGTTGGTGGGGAAAACGGTGCATGTATGTCTCGGCGGGCTTCAAGCCCGCGTCTTCGAGGGCCTTCACCACTTTTAATTCGCGTTCGCTTTTGCTGTGGATGAGTCCATGCACGTCCAGCGGCTCCCCGACGATCTCGCCAATAGTCTGCGTGGGATTAAGCGATTCGTACGGGTCCTGGAAAACCATCTGGATGCGCTGGCGCAGCAGTTTGCGGTCATGCTCGTTGGCGTGCGTGATCTCTTTCGATTCGAAAATGATCTTCCCGTCGGTCGGCTCCTCGAGCCCCATCAACGTCAACGCGAGCGTGGACTTGCCGCATCCGCTCTCGCCGACTATGGCGACCACTTCGCCGCGGCGCAGTTGCAGGCTGACGCCGTCCACCGCGTGGACTTGTTCCACGGCGCGGTTGAACATGCTCGGCCTGCCCGCGAGGAAATATTTTTTCAAGTCCTGGACTTCGAGGAAGTAATCTTGCATAAATACCTTTTACCACGAAGGACACAAAACATCACAAAGGATTTCTTTCGTGTAACTTCGTGTTCTTTGTGGTTAAACGCGTTTCTCCACCAAATGACAACTCGCGAAATGCCGTTCACTCAATTGATGGATTTCTGGTTGTTCGATATGACAACGCTCGAACGCGAGCGGACAGCGCGGTGCGAAGCGGCAGCCCGCAGGCAGATCATCCAGCCGGGGAGGATAGCCAGGGATGGAAGCCAGTCGCTTGTCGGGTTGGGAGAGATCAGGGAAGGCCTTCAACAACTCCTGCGTGTACGGATGGCGGGCCGTGTTGTAAATCGTGTCCACGTCGGAGTATTCGGCTGTCACGCCGCCGTACATCACCAGCACCGAGTCGCACATTTCGGCGACCACGCCCAAATCGTGAGTCACAAAAATGATCGAGAGGCCGAGTTTCTTGCGAAGCGAATCGAGCAGTTCGAGCACCTGCGCCTGGATCATCACATCCAGCGCGGTGGTGGGTTCATCGGCAATGACAACTTTCGGGTTGCATGCCAGCGCCATGGCGATCATGGCGCGCTGGCGCATCCCGCCTGAATATTGATGCGGGAAATGCTTCTTATGTTCGGGCGAAATTCCAACCAGGTCGAGCAATTCGGAGACGCGCGCCTCCAACGCTTTGCCCTTCATCAGTGGGTTGTGCTTGACGATGGCCTCGGCGATCTGGTCGCCCACTGTCCGCACGGGGTTGAGCGCATTCATCGCGCCCTGGAAGACAATCGAGATTCCCTTCCAGCGCACGGCCTCCATTTCATCGTCGGTCAGGGCGGTCAGTTCGGTGTCGCCAAACCAGACCTCACCGTCCACGATCTGTCCTGCGGCGGGAAGCAACCTTAAAAGCCCGAGCATGAGCGTGGTCTTGCCGCAACCCGACTCGCCGACGAGTCCCATCAGTTCACCCTCGCGCAGGGTAAATGAGACGTTTTCGACAGCGCGCGCGGGTGGCTTGTTTTCTGTCAGATAGGAGATGGACAGGTTATCCACCTCGATGAGGATCGGCGCCTCGGACGGGACCCGCTGGCGGGTCGCGTGACGAAGCGGCTTGCCCGTCGCCTCATGCTTGACGATGGGGCGGGGTCGCATTAAATGATGCGTTTCCAGCCTCGGATTTAAAACCTGCTCGAGGCCATGACCGAAGAGGGTCAGTCCGAGAACGACCCATACAATGCCAACGCCTGGCGTGACCAGCGCCCACCACGCGCCCGTGGACATGGCGCCGCGTCCGAAGGCGTAGTTGAGCATCTGCCCCCACGAGATGGCGGTCGGATCGCCGAGGCCGAGGAAGGCGAGCGTGCTTTCGTTGAGGATCGCGAGCGAGACGACGAGCACCGCGTTGACGACGAGGATGGGCATGACCAGCGGCAAAATGTGATGGCGGATAATGTGACGATTGCCCGCGCCGATGGCGCGCGCCCGCAAAACGAATTTGCGCGATTTGACCGCCAGCGTTTGTGAGCGGACGATGCGCGCGGTGGTCGTCCAGCCGAGCAGGCCGATGACGAAGATGATGTTGAGCAGGGATGGTTTTTTTGTGAGCGCAACGATGACAACCATCAATGGCAGATCGGGTATGACGAGCATGATGTCGGTGAAGCGCATGAGGATATTTTCGACGCGCCCGCCGAAGAACCCCGCCACGATACCAAGCACGCCGCCGATAAAAACGGAGATGAATGCCGCAAAAAATCCCACGATGAGCGAGACGCGCGCGCCAAAGATAAAGTTGGTGAATACGTCCTGGCCCGCGTCGTCAGTGCCGATCCAATGCGCCGCGCTGGGCGGATTGTAAATGTCGCTGGAGGCCACATCGTGCGTGGCGGACGGGTCATATGGCGCGATGACATGTGCGAAGACAGCCACGAAGACAATGGTGATAAGCATGAAGAGACCGACCAGTCCCATCTTGTTACGGCGGAAGACGCGCCAAAAGTCAGTGAGGCGCGAGGTGGGGAGAGGAGCGGGGGAGGTGACGAGGTCAGTCATAAAATTTATTTGCTACCCGTCATAGCGAGCCGCGGTAGCGGCCAAGCAATCCCCGACTTCGAGGAGATTGCTTCGAGCGGAAGAGCACCGCTCTCGCAATGACGAAGAAGTCAATCCGTGTGCACGCGCGGGTCGAGGTAGGAATACATCAGGTCGGCGATCAGGTTCGAGAGGATGACCGCAATGGCAATCAACAGAAATGCACCCTGCAAGACCGGGAAGTCGCGGCGGTTGACAGCTTCGTAGATGGCAAGGCCGAGTCCCGGCCACGAGAAGACCGTCTCGATCTGCACCGCGCCGGCCATCGTAAAGCCGAGATTAATGGCGATGACCGTCACAAGCGGGAGCATGGCATTCTTCAGCGCGTGGTCTTTCAGCACCTGAAACATGCTCAATCCTTTGGCTTTGGCGGTCAGGATGTAATCTTCGGAGAGTACATCCAGCAGGCTGGAGCGCATGATCAGCATGTATTCGCCCATGTAGACAATGGTATAGGTCAACGTGGGCAGGAACATGTGACGGGCAATATCCCCGGCGCGGACGAGGAAGGGCTGACTGCTCATGCCGGGCGTCTGCATCCCACCGATGGGAAGTCCGTTGTTGGAACCCCAGAAAAGCAAAATAATGCCAAGCCAGAAGGTGGGCAAACTCCATGCGACAAGGCTGATGATAAGCGCACCATAGTCAATGGAAGTGCGCGCCTTCCACGCCGCGAACATGCCAAAGACAACGCCGATCAAAATGGCAAGAATCTGTCCCGCGCCGATGAGCAGGATGGTGTTCCACAAGCGTTCCGCGAGAATATCCACTACGGGACGGTTGCTATGGTAACTGATACCCATTTCCCCCTGCAGGAGATTTTTAACATAGATGAAAAATTGCGTATCGAGGGGATTAACATCGCACGACCCGATCTTGATCGGATTGAGCGACTCAAAACAGTTGATGACGGGTTTGTCCAACCCAAAGCGGACGCGAATCGCCTCGATGGCTTCTTTCTTGAGACGCGGGTCGTGGACGCCCGCCCGCGCCGGGTCACCGGGCAGGACGCGAAATAGGAAAAAGTTTAGAATAAGGACAAATAGGATGGTGAAGAACGCCCACCCGATTTTTCCGAGAAGGTAGCGCCAGCGTTTCAAGAGGATTCCTGAAATCCCTCACCCCTGCACCCCTCTCCCGATGGGAGAGGGGACGGGGTGAGGGAAAAGGGGCTACTCCACTGCTTCAACCACTACCAATGAACTGGTATCCGAGAGTTCCACTTTCGGGAAGTCAATCAACCAGCCGCTGAAGCGATCCACGCGGTAGGCCTGGATGGCCTGCTCATAGTACGGGATGATGTAAACCACGTCATCGAAGGCGATCTGCTGCATCTGATGCACCAGAGCGATGCGCTTCTGCAGATCCAATTCGGTGGCCTGCTGGTCGTAGAGATCGTCGAATTCGGGATTCGAGTAACCAGTCTCGTTGTAGCCTGTGGGGATTTCGGCGGTGGTATGCACGCCCAGCAACAGGCTTGGGTCGGGATCGGAGCCCCAACCCCAGAGGATCACGTCAAAGTCGAAGGCGGGACAACATTCGGCGGTCAACGCGTCGGGATCGATGGCCTGCAACTCAGACTTCACACCCACTTTCAGCCACATCTCGGAGAGCATTTCAGCCATGCGGGGGGCGTCAATACTGTCCGAAGGCCAGTGCATACGGAAGGTCAGAGACTGCGAACCGTCGGGCATGTCGCGAATGCCGTCGCCGTCCGCGTCCATATAGCCGCCCTCGTCGAGGATTCGGTTCGCCTCGGCAACGTCGAACGCGTAATCCTCGATCTTGTTGTTGAACCACATCCCCAACCCATCGGGGATGAGCGTGAGGCCGGGCGCGCCGTAACCGAGCAGGACAACGTCAATCAGTTTCTGCTTGTCGGTGGCCTGAGCCAACGCGAGACGGACATTGCGGTCGCGCAGGGCGGGATGCCCCGTGCAAAGGCCGCCATCCTCGGTGGGACAATTTTCGGGATCAATCTGGTTGAAGATGATGTCCGAAACGCCGGGGGCGAACGGCGCGCCCGTCACCACCTTGATGTTCGGGTCGCTCTTGAGAGTCTCCACCGCAGTGGCGGGCATCTCGGTGATCATATCCACCTGTCCACTCTTGATGGCCTGCACCAGAACATCCTGGCTTTCGAAGGTCTGGAAGATGACCTCGCCCACCTTGGGCGGTTGCAGGAAGTGATCCTTGTTGGCCTTCAGATGGATGAACTCGTTCTGCTTGTATTCCACCACCTGGAACGGGCCGGTGCCGATCATCTCGAAGTTTTCGAATTCGGTCGCGGCCGCGCCTTCGGCATGTTCCGCCCAAATGTGTTCGGGCAGGATATACATGTACACCAACTGGCTCTCGATGTTCGGAATGGCTTCGCTGAGCGTCACCACCACGGTGTAATCATCGGGCGCTTCGGTGCTTTCAATGTAGGCAGTGTAGGAATTAAGATAGGGGAAATCCTCATGGGCCTGGTAGAAATCGAAGGTGAACTTGATGTCTTTGGCCGTCATCGGTTTTCCATCATGGAATTTGATCCCCTTATGGATCTTGTACGTGTACACCAGCCCATCCGCTGAGCGATCCACGCTCTCAGCCACGGCCAGCGAGAACGAACCGTCCAGGTTCAGTTCATACATCGAGTCGTACACCAGTTCAAAGATCGTGTACGCCTCAGCCAGCACAGCGGCTCCCGGGTTGAGCGTGTCGGGACTGCCCGCCCAGCCGATCCGCAATGTGCCGCCTCCGCCTCCTGCCTGCCCACAGGCCGACAGTGCGAAAGCCAGAGTCAAAACCAGCGCCAGTATCTTTCTCATGGAACACTCCTCCTTAAGAAGCAAATGGATGGAACGACAGTTCAATTATATAGCAGATATGGACAAATGCGATAGAATCCACGCATGCGAACCATCCGTGCCTCCGAGATTGGAACCTACCACTACTGCCGCCGCGCCTGGTGGTACCGAAAACAGGGCGTGGAATCCGCCAACCAGTCCGAACTGACCGCCGGGACGGCGCTCCACCGCCAGCACGGACGAAAAGTCCTCGCGGCGGGTCTCTTGCGGACCTTTGGCCTGCTTCTGCTCCTCCTCGCCTTCACCCTGCTGACGGCCTATCTCATCACCGCCCTGCTCCCATAATCGTTGATGCGGCTTGCAATTGGCCTTACACAACCATGCTTTATCTCTCCATCCTCCTCATCCTGCTCGCCATATTCATCCTCTGGCAGTCCTCGCGCCAGCAAAGGGACGCGGGCCTGCCGGGCGGACGCGTCATCTACACCGACACGCGCACGTGGGGAGCGCGGCTCGAACGGCCCCTCTTCGATGCCAAACTCGGCCTGACGGGCAAGCCTGATTACCTCGTCGAGCAAAAGGGACAGATCATCCCCATCGAGGTCAAGAGTGGACGCGCCCCCGAGTCCCCGTACGATTCGCACATCTACCAACTCGCGGCGTACTGCCTGCTCGTGGAAAAGGTGTACGGCAAACGTCCGCCCTACGGGATCATTCACTACCCGACGCGCACCTTCGCCATAGACTACACCCCTGCGCTCGAATCATCCCTGCTCGACCTCCTCGCCGACATCCACCGCGACGATGCGCGCACCGAGGTGGATTGCTCCCACGCCGAACCGGCGCGCTGTCTCAAATGCGGCTTTCGGAAGGTGTGCGAACAGAAGTTGGGCTAAGTTCCCCAAAATCGGCAGGTGGGAAAATTACGCAAGGGGATTGAATTCTGAATTTCAAAGTTGTATGATGAAAATACCAAAAGACAGAAAGGAGCAGTGAATTCGCTTTCAACCACCTTCGTTCTTTCCTCATCGAAGGCGGACCCTGTCACGATCATAATGGGGATTGATTGTCGAAAGGTCATTCAGCAGAACGTACACCGCCCGGATTGTTTTTTCGATTCGGAAAGGAGAACTGAATGAACTACCGTGTCACAACCATCCTGCTCGCCGTGGCCCTGTTGTTCGTCCTCGGCGTTTCGTCCACCCATGCCGCGCCGTACTTTGCCGCCAGCCCCGGCGATTATGATTTCGGCACACATGGAACCGACTGGGTCTCGGAGAGTCCGGGAAAGGTTGCGCTCACCTACAAGGGCTGGGGGGCGATCTTCCGGGCCAAAACTACCGCCGGGCAATATTGGGTTCATGTTCCCGTGCCCTTCCCAACGCGGATCGCCAACTCATTGATGAAAATCAAGTTTGTTGAGTTCTGCGCCCAATCCACCAATGGCGCGAGCACGAAACCGGTCCGCATGGACCTTTGGGAGTATTCCGGCCAATTTGCAACGAAGAACATCAGCTGGCCTGCCGACAATGCCAAACACTGCATTACTCTCACTTTAACCACCCCGGCCTTTCACCAGGGTCTTGGGATAAGCGTCCTTCTCAAATTTGCCAACACAACGGACAAGATCACGATGTACAAAGCCTGGGTGAGAATCATCCCGTAGGCTGGCACGAAAATCAAAAAAGCGGTCCTCGTGGAACCTTCCGGGGACCGCTTTTACACAGCCAAAGAATTTGAGCGGGTGCTCCCTGTATGTGCCGCCTGCGGACGTGCCCTCGGCATCCCCCTACCTCATTCCCCCATCATCGCACCGACCTCAAACAGCAGAGACGCGCGTTAGAAATTACAGTAATCTAAACAAACATCCCTGAAATTTTTACTTCGGGGATGTTTCGAATCTGGGCCATTATTTCTTCTTGTGCTTTGGGCTACTTGCTTTGTGCAAAGGATAATTTTTGTCTACGGTCCTTGAAGCTGGTCTGAGAAATTCTGAGATACGTAACTGCTCATCAAAACTCATATTAACCAACTTTCTCCCGAAAACCAACTCGTTCATTTCGGCTAAAAGTTTCAATTCTAAGGCTTTAACAATTCGATGATGTGAGTTAAAGACTTCTCCGCTTAAAATAATGTCCAATTCGCCTTGGCTGAGCACTTTTCGTACCCCATCAAATAGAAAATCGTCAGGTGCACCATCCATATCCTTTGTCCAATAATAGAACTGCCCATCTATATTTTCGTGCATCATTTTAGTAACCAAACGACCTAGAAATGCAGTATAGACTCCAAATATCATCCATACTTGTTCACCAACAAGCGGTCTCTGTCTTTCAACCTCCTTAATGATTTTATCCATTCCTTTAGTAAATTCATAAGTTTCAGAGGATGGCAAAGATTCGGAGATTCTATTGTGAGGAAGATTCTCTATTTCATTAGGCGTCATAAAAGCCAAAACGGTCAAATGTTTGTAACAATTCTCTCTAAACTCGACGGCCTTTTCCCATGTCATTTTCACGGCGTTTAAAATTTCTGTATGGGATTGTGCGAAACTTGCTGACATTATAGTCATCATCGAGTTAAATGCATCGCGACGTTCTGCCGCTTCGATACGAAAAATCTCGAGTTCCTTTATGTGCTCAGTCTGCAATTTTTCCAATTCTTTCTGTTGCTGGGAGCCAATTCGAAGCACTATGCTGTTTGCCCAAATTCTTCCCAACCAAGAGACAACCCCCAGGATGATGATACTGGCACCACCTAGCGAGGTAAGAAATGCTCCTACAATTTGCCAAATCTGTGCATCCATAGAACATCTCCCTACTTTCCGATTTTCTTTACGGCTTTCTTTTTGGTCGCGCTCTTCTTTTCAGCAGACTTTTTCACAGCAACTTTTTTAGTTGTTGGTTTCTTGACGACAGTTTTCTTCGCGGCGGCCTTCTTTGTCGCTGCCTTTTTCGTTTTACGTTTTACGCTTTCCTCTTCCGCGACTTCGCTCTTCACTTCTTCCTTCACCCCAAACATCTCATCCCACTTCCCCTGCACTGACACCACTCCCGTGCCATTCAGCGCCTCATTAACCATTCTCCATTCGCTACCATCCACAAATCGAAAATCCAAGAACGTGTGACACTTGTATGCGCCCAATTCCACATACATTCCCTGCTCGCGCACCTTTCTGCACGAGCGGATGTATTCCAGATAGGTAATCCCATCGCGGAAAATGACGTAGCCATCGCTCGGCAGTCCCAGCCCATCGGCGAGGGACTTTTGTGTCAACTGTCCATTCTCCAAATACGCGGCGGACATGCGAATCCAGCCACGCGTGTCGGCGAAGCGGTTGTGGTAGATGACCAGTCCGCGCTCATTTTCAAAACGGTTTGAGTAGGCAAACACGTTTTCATCCACGCCGCCTTCGGGAGTAAAGAGGTCGTAGAGCATGAAATTGTCCACGCCCGCGAAGACGCGGCGGCGATGGAGCAACGGTGAGATGATCCGCTCGTGGTAGCGGACGAAGCCCTCGTCGGCGGTCTCGTCCCATTTGGCGCGGCGGTACTCCATGCCATATTTTTCGTGGAAGCCCTCCACCTGTCCGTGCCCGAACATGGGCAGGCCAGGCAACGTCGAAAGCAATACGCACACGCCGAAATACTTATCGCCATTGCCGAACTGCTCGACGGCGGTCTTTTCATCGGGGTTGTTCATGAAGTTGACGTATCTCTGCAAAATGCGCGCGTCGAACTCCAGCGTGTTCTTGATCGCCATGCGATACTTGGCGTTGTCCTCGTCGCGCAGCATGTGCATGAACGCGGAGTTGTAGACGCGGTGCATGCCCAGCGTGCGGACAAAGTATCCCTCCATCAGCCAGAACGCTTCGGCGAGCAATAACGTATCGGGGACTTCCGCCGCGACGCGATCCACGACCTCGCGCCAGAACTCCTCAGGCATGGCCGCTTCAAACTCGGACCTCGAGATGCCGCGCTCAGCCCTCGAGGGAATCGCGCCGCCCGCGCCTGGTTCGGGGAACCACAATCGCTGAATGTGCTTCTTCGCCAGCGTCATCGCCGCGTCGAAGCGGATGATCGGAAAATTCCGCGCCACGTGCAGGATGGTCTGGATGACGGCCTCGCGCACTTCGGCTTTGAGATAGTTGAGTTGCGCCGTGTCATTCCACGGGAAGGAGGTGCCATCGTTGCCGTGATAAATGTAGCGAACATCGCCCGTGTTGCGGTCAAAGCGTTTGAAAACCACCGACGCGTCGGAATGATCGTAATAATGATCTTCGAGAATAATTCCCGCCCGTGAATCTTCGGACAGGTCTTCGCTGTTGAAGGTGTAGGAAGGATATGGCGGTTGGTCAACCGACAGAAACCAATCGGGATGTTCGATGACCCAGTTCGAGTCAATGCCCATGTGATTGGGAACCATGTCCGCGGAGAGACGAATGCCGCGCTGCCAGGCGCGCCAACGCAGATTCTCCAGCGCGCCCCAGCCGCCGAGATCGTCCGCGATATCGTAACTTCTGAGCGAATACGCCGAAGCGACCGCGTCCTGCTGTCCCATGCGTTGCTTCATCTTCTGGCTGGCGCGACTGCGTTCCCACAAGCCGATTAACCATAAACCTGTAAAGCCGCGCTTGGCGAGGGTATCGAGTTCTTCGTCAGGGACTTGATCGAGAGTCGAAATGTCTCGCTGGTATTTTTTGGAAAGTTGGTCGAGCCACACGTAGGCGTTCTTCGCAATCAAAACGAGTCTCGGCATCCACTCTTTGTCGAGACTGTAACGCTCGTATTCGGGATAGCCAAAATATGTCGGCACTTCGGCGGTGGGCTTGAATTCCACAGGCCCGCGGTGACGGATGGCATCCTCGCGCACAAAGTCCATCCCGCGTAAAAGTTTCTGCACGAATTCCTCGCCGAGAATCCCGCCCCACTTTTTGATGATAAATTCCAGTTGACCTTCCAGCGAATACGGCGAAGCCTGCGCGGGAGCGCGCAACATATCAAGCAGAGACTCGCCCGATTCCCGAATCCCAATGCCCGATTCCCGAAAATATTCTCCCAATTCTTCAACCATTTTTTCATAGGCGGGTT
>QZIJ01000017.1 GCA_003598975.1 Anaerolineaceae bacterium
ATCTTGTCCATCCCCGCCTCGATTTTGTTTGGCGCGTTGCTTGTGGGCGCAAACAGTATGCAGAGAGCCATGCAGGTCCCTTCGGCGCTGATCACTGCGTTGAACGGACTGGTGGTGGTCTTCGTGGTCAGCAGTGAGATTTGGCGTCGCCGCAGGCAACGTCGCAGGTTGGCGGTTGCCAAAGATGAGGATACGCCTCCGATGCAGAGTCCGCCTCAAGTCCAGAAAGAGGAGGCGGCGCGATGATATCCGAACTGTTCACCACCACCGTCCTGATCGGCATTCTGGCCTCGGGCATCCGTCTCGCGACTCCGTATCTGTATGCCGCCATCGGTGAGGCATTCGGTCAGAAGAGCGGTGTGCTGAATTTGGGCGTGGAAGGACAGATGCTCCTGGGTTGTTTTGCCGCTTTCTACGTGGCGCTCACCACTGGGAATCTGTGGCTTGGCTTGCTGGCCGCCATGATCGTTGGCGCGCTGATGGGATTGGCGATGGCCTTCGTCACTGTCAATCTGCATGCCCAGCAAGGGATCAGCGGCATCGGCTTTTATTTGTTTGGTTTGGGGATGAGCGACTTGCTTTTTCAGAAACTGTTGGGAACGGTCGAAACCGTGAAAGGCTTTCCGAAGATTTACTTCCCCGGTCTGAGTGACATTCCTGGTATTGGCGAAATTTTCTTCAGTCAGAATATTCTTGTGTACGGTGCGTATCTGCTGGTGCCGTTGGCTTGGTTTGTTTTGAACAAAACCACGCTTGGACTTAAGATACGTGCTGTGGGCGAGAATCCCGACGCGGCCGATTCGCTTGGCGTGAGCGTGGCGCGCGTGCGTTATTTCACCATCGTCCTCGGCGGGACGCTTTCGGGGATCGCGGGTGCGTCGCTTTCGATTGCGTTGTTGAATGTGTTTCAGCAGAATATGACCAGCGGACTTGGATTTATCGCCGTGGCGCTGGTCTATTTTGGCGCGTGGAAACCAGTGGGGGTTCTGGCTGGCGCGCTGTTGTTCAGCATGGTTAATTCTTTGCAATTGTGGATCCAGGTTCTGGGCATTCCCGTTCCTTCAGACATCGCGGTGATGATGCCCTACATTCTCACGATCCTGGTTTTGGTTGCGACTGTTTCGAGGGTTCGCGCGCCATCGGCTTTGACGAAACCCTTTGAACGGGAAGACTGATTTGTTCCACGGAAGGAGGCCTGTTCAATTCGAGTACATCCAGAGTCCCATCCCATGAACCCCATTCCAATTTCACTCTATTCACAGGAGAAGATGATGAAAAAGTTCGCTTTGTTGTTGACCGTTGTTTTAACCCTTTCGCTCGCGCTGACCGCCTGCGGCCCCAAGGCCACAGAAGCGCCAGTCATTGAGACGGCCGCGCCCGTCGTCACTGAAGCCCCCGCGGCTGAACCGTTCCGCGTGGCCGTTGTCATGCCAAGCGCCATCAATGACCTGGCCTTCAGCCAGAGCATGTACGATGCCCTGCTCCGCATTCAGGAAGAGATGGGCGGCCCCGATAATTTCGAGATCGTCTATTCCGAGAACATGTTCGTGGTGGACGATGCCGCCGCGGCCATCCGTGACTACGCTTCGCAGGGCTTCAACCTGGTGATCGCGCACGGCTCCCAATACGGCTCCTCCCTGCAGGAAATTGCCCCTGACTTCCCCGAGACCTCTTTCGCCTGGGGCACTACGGTTGACACCTTCGGTCAGCCCAATATCTTTGCCTATGAAGCAGCCTCCCAGGAAGGCGGCTATGTCAACGGTGTTTTGGCCGCGACCCTTTCCCAGACTGGGACCATCGGCGTGGTTGGCCCAATCGAGACTGGTGACGCGAAACTGTACGTGGACGGCTTTATGGCTGGTGTTGCCGCGACCAATCCCAGCATTACCGTGAACGTGAACTACATCGGTTCGTTCTCCGATGTGGCGCTGGCCTCCGAAGCCGCCTCGACGCATCTCTCCGCGGGCGCGGACGTGTTGACCGGCACCGCCCAGATGGTTGTGGGCGCGATCGGCAAGGCGGAAGAAGCCGGTGCCTTGTGGTTTGGCACGCAATCCAACCAGTCCTCGCTGGCGCCGAGCATCGTGGTTGCCAGCCAGGTTTACCACTGGGAAGTTGCCCTGCGCGAGATGATTGCCCTGATCAAGGCGGGCACGCTTGGTGGGCAGTCCTTCGTAGCCAACCTGGAGAACGGCGGCGAGGTGATCGAGTTTAACCCCGATTACGCGATCTCCGATGAAGCCAAGGCGCTTGCTGAAAGCACCATCAAGGGCATCGTAGACGGAACCATCACGATTACCCTGCCTTAATCAAATTCAGACCTCGGAGGTCTGTCAGACCTCCGAGGTCTATCCTGAATAGGATGGCACATATGACTGAATCGAATCTGCTTCCCTCAGGCAAGCCGCGCATCGAAAGCCTCGAAATGCGCGGCATCACCAAGCGCTTCCCTGGTGTGCTTGCCAGCGACCACGTTGACTTCGACGTGAAATCTGGCGAGGTCCACGCACTGCTTGGCGAGAACGGCGCGGGCAAAAGCACGTTGATGAAAATTCTCTATGGCCTGTACCATCCTGACGAGGGTCAGATCCTCCTGAATGGCAAGCCAGTCACCATCTCATCGCCGAACGATTCGATCAACCTTGGTATCAGCATGATCCATCAACATTTCATGCTCGTGCCGACCCTCACTGTGGCCGAGAACGTCGCGCTTGGGTTGCCATCCTCCCGCGGCGCGCTCACCGACCTCGACCGCGTCTCGAATCGTATTCTCGAACTGGCAAAGATCTACGGCCTGAAAATCGATCCCGACGTTTACGTCTGGCAACTTTCCGTCGGCCAGCAACAACGCGTGGAAATCATCAAAGCCCTTTATCGCGGCGCAGCCCTCCTTATTCTCGACGAACCCACCGCCGTTCTCACCCCGCAGGAAGTGGACGAGTTGTTCGTCATCATGCGGCAGATGACCCGCGACGGGCACGCCCTCATTTTTATTTCCCATAAATTGCATGAAGTCGTCGAAATCAGCAATCGCATCACCGTTCTCCGAGATGGACGGAAGATCGGGACGCGCCCCACCAGTGAGACCACGAAGCAGGACCTCGCCAACTGGATGGTCGGCCGCGAAGTGGGGTTCGCCACCGATCGCGGCAAAACGGACCTCGGGGAGGTGCGCCTGCAACTGGACGGAGTCCAATGCGGAAGCGACCGCGGCACGCCTGGCTTGCGCGGTGTCAGCCTCGAAGTCCGTTCGGGTGAGATTCTCGGGATCGCGGGCGTTTCGGGCAACGGTCAACGCGAATTGGCAGAGACCATCACAGGTCTAAGAAAGATCACGGGCGGGCGCGTCCGCCTCGAAGGGCAGAACGTCACCAACTTCCCGCCTGGGGAACTCACCGCGCGTATGTTGTCCTATATTCCAGAGGAACGGATGCGCGATGGTGTGATTAGGGAATTCACCGTTGCCGAAAACATGATCCTGCGCGAGCATCACAAACAGCCCTATTCACACAACGGACTATTGAACTTGCGCGGCATTGCTAGTCACGCCGATACATTGATCAAGGAATTTCGCGTGAAGACCCCTTCGCGTGACACGCTCGCTAAAAACCTTTCTGGCGGCAATATTCAAAAGGTGGTTCTGGCGCGCGAAATCTCGCGGGAGCCGCGCGTCATCCTTGCCGCGCAACCCACGCGCGGACTTGACATCGGCGCGACAGAATACGTCCGCGGGCAACTGCTCGAACAACGCCGCAAGGGAGCGGCCATCGTGCTCATCTCGGAAGACCTCGATGAGATCCTCGCGCTCTCCGACAAGATTGCCGTCCTATACGAAGGCCAGGTGATGGACATCGTGCCGCGCGAAAACGCCACCCCGCAAATGCTCGGCTTGTTGATGGCGGGTGTGCATCCCGAAGAGGGCGCGGTTGCTGTAAAATAAAATGTGAGGGTGACCCGCCAGGATGTTTTCGTTGCTTGATTAACCATCCAGGGTCGTCCCAACAATTATCCATCGGTTCGGTGGTCGCTGTGTGGTTTCGATATGAGCGGAAAATCACCGCCCTACTCAACCACCGACAGCGGCGTTGGGATTGCGAAGCATCCCATCGAAAAGTGCCGCCGCATGAAAGGACACCACATGAACCTTTGGCAGGAATACAAACGACCGACTTCTGTCGCGGAGGCTGTGCAAGCCCTCGCGTCCGCGCCCGGGCCTGCGCTTCCCATTGCAGGCGGCACAGATTTGATTCTCGACCTGCGACAGGGCAACCATCTTCCCATCCATACTTTAATTGATCTGACTTTCATCCCGGAGATGTCCGCGCTCGAGATGCGCGGCGACTCGCTCTACATCGGCGCGGCTGTCCCCGTCAGCCGCGTCGCACGGGACCCGTTGGTGGGCGCGCACGCCCAGGCGTTGACCGAGGCCGCGAATCTGATCGCGGGACCGCAAGTCCGCAATACGGCTACTCTCGGCGGAAATGTCGCCCATGCCCTCCCCGCCGCCGACGGGACCATCGCGCTCACCGCGCTGGATGCCATCGCTGAAGTTGCCGGTGCGTCAGGGACGCGAAAAATGCCGTTCACCTCGCTTTTTCTCGGCCCGGGCAAATCCGCAATCGATAAAACCAAAGAAATCATTGTCGGCTTTCACATTCCAGTGAAGACTTCCGAAGTCTCGGAGACTTCGGAAGTCTTGCGAGCCTCCTCCTGCTTCAAACGCATCATGCGTCCGCAAGGAGTAGCGTTGCCTATCTTGAATTGCGCCGTCTGGCTGGAGCGAAGTGGGGAAGTAGTGAACGATATTCACATCGCCATTGGCCCAGGCGGTCCCGTTCCCTTCCGCACCACAGACGCCGAGTCCGCATTGCGTGGCCAGCCCCTCACCGACGCGGCCCTCACCCGCGCCCTCGACGCGTTGCTCGCCCAGGCTAAATTCCGTGACTCCGCCCGCCGCGCCAGCGCGGACTATCGCCGTCACATTGTGGTTGGGCTGTTCAAAGATGTGTTGGAGACCGCGTGGAAACGCGCAGAACAGGATTAATGGTATGTCAAAGATAAATCTTACCGTCAATGATCAACAATACTCACTTGAAGCCATTCCAGGCGAAACTTTATCTACCCTCCTGCGCGAGCGTTTGCGCCTGATAGGCACGAAGATCGGCTGTGAAGAGGCCGAGTGCGGCGCGTGTACCGTCCTCGTGGACGGCGAGCCGATGATGTCTTGCGTGTATCCAGCAGAACGCGCGGACGGGAAGACCATCGTCACCATCGAGGGACTGGCACAACGCGTCCACGAAGAGATGAAATTACATCCGCTTCAAGAGGCCTTCGTGGAGCACGGCGCGGTGCAATGTGGATTCTGCATCCCTGGGCAGATTATGACTGCCTACGCGTTGCTCAAGCGCAATCCGAATCCCAACAGCGATGATATTCGCTTTGCCTTGAAGGACACACTCTGCCGCTGCGCGGGCTACCCGTCCATCGAGAACGCCATCCTGGCCGCGGCGCAGGCTTTACGGACGGGCGAGCCTGTCAAAAAGCCGACGCACATCCCCAACTCGGCTCATAGTCACAAGACCGTTGGTCATTCCCACCTGCGTCCCGAAGCGGTGGAAAAGGTCACGGGCGAAGCCGTCTACACGGATGATTTGAAGTTCGACGGCATGTTGTATGCCAAGGTCAAGCGGGCAATGATTCCGCATGGCTTTTTGAAGAGATTGAATATTTCCAAGGCCAAAGCCTTGCAAGGCGTTATTGCGGTTTTGACTGCCGAAGATATTCCCGCCGAGAAGAACCACGGACTGGTCATCTTTGACTGGCCTGTGATGGTCGGCCTCGGGGAACGCGTCCGCTACGTGGGGGACGCGCTTGCCATCGTCGCCGCGGAAACGCAGGAGATCGCAGAGACCGCCATCAGTCTGATCGAAGCGGAATTTGATCTCCAGCCCATCATCGCGAATCCTGTTCAAGCGCGTGAGGCGGGAGTCCCACAGATTCACGAGAACGGGAATCTGCTCAAGCACATCAAAGTCCGCAAGGGTGATATGGATAAAGGTTTCGCCGAAGCGGATGTGGTTCTCGAACACACCTTCCACACGCCGACCACCGACCATGCTTTCATGGAACCTGAGTGTTCGATTGGCGTGCCGTTGCCCGATGGGCGCATGGAAATTTACGTCGGTTCGCAAATCCCGTACCAGGATCGGACGCAGGTGGCGCGCGTGATGGGCTGGCCTGAGGAGCGCGTGCGCATCGTCGGGCAGTTGATGGGCGGTGGCTTTGGCGGCAAGGAAGATGTGATGGGACAGATCCACGTGGCCATGCTGGCGAATGTGACCCAGCGGCCTGTGAAGTTGCTGTTCGACCGCCGCGACAGTTTGATTGTCCATCCGAAGCGGCACGCCACGCAAATCCGCGTCAAGGTTGGTGCGAAGAAGGATGGGCGCATTGTCGCAATGGAAACCGAACTCTACGGCGACACGGGCGCGTACGCTTCGCTTGGCGAAAAGGTGATGACGCGCGCCACCACACACTCGGCGGGACCGTATGACATCGAGCACGTGCGTGCCGACTGTTACGCCATGTACACGAATAATCCGCCCGCGGGCGCGTTCCGCGGCTTCGGCGTGACACAGTCAGCCTTCGCGGTCGAATCGATGATGGACATGCTGGCCGAGAAACTTGGCATCGAGCGCGTCGAATTGCGCCGCATGAATGCGTTGCATGTGGGCAGCGTGACCAATACGGGACAAGTGTTGAATGAGTCGGTTGGGTTGACGGAGTGTATCGACAAAGTGGATGCGGAAATGCGGAAGCACAACCCGCGTCCGTTCGACCCCATAGCAGATGAGGCGGACCTGAACATTGTCCGCGCCTGGGGCTTGGCCGCGGCCTACAAGAACACAGGACTCGGCGGCGGCGCGCCCGACATCTCTGGAGCGGACGTGGAACTCTACGCGGATGGCACCTTCCAAGTCCGCAGTTCCGCGGCAGAGTTGGGGCAGGGACTTGTCACTGTGATGCGCTTGATTGTGGCCGAGGAGATGTCCATCCCGCCCGAGCAGGTGCACGTTCTCGTCATGGACACCGACCTGACTCCCAACGGCGGCCCGACCACGGCTTCGCGTCAGACATTTGTTACGGGAAATGCCTCGCGTTACGCAGCGAAGACCCTGCGCGACCAAATCTCCGCTTCAATGGCAGAAAAATTCGACGTGCGCCCTGAACAGATTCGCTTTGAGAATGGGACTGTCCACGTCAACGGGCATTCGCTTTCGTATGCGGATGTCTACAAGGAAATGACTGCCCTCGGTCAGCAACCCCGCGTCAGGTACGAATATGAAGCGCCGAAGACAAAGCCGCTCGGAGAAGGCGGCGATATGCACTTTGCCTTCTCGTTCGCCACACAAGCCGCTGAAGTGAAAGTCAACAAGTTGACGGGTGAAGTGCGCGTCCTGCGCGTTATTGCCGCCAACGACGTGGGCATGGCAGTGAATCCGCTTGGCTTGCAGGGACAAGTCGAGGGCGGTGTGATGATGGGACTCGGCAATTGTCTCACCGAGGAATTCATCGTGGAGAACGGTAATGTGGTCACCGACCATCTTGCCCGCTACCGCGTCCCCGGCATTATGCTCACACCCGAAATCACATCCATCATTGTGGAGCATCCCATCTCGGCGGGACCGTATGGCGCGAAGGGGGTGGGGGAGGTGTCCAGCATCCCGACCACTCCCGCGATTACGAACGCGATCTACAACGCGGTGGGCGTGCGGATTGATAAACTCCCCGTGGATCAGGAGATGATTGCGCGCGAATTATGGGAGAGGGAAGGAAAGTAAGCGGAACTTTCATTACCCCTTTGGGTGATTTAGCCTATTGATGTTTGCCACTCAGGTTGCTATGATTTATAGTGACCGATGGCAATACAGATCAAAATTGCCCATCACGTTTCGCAACTCCCAACCTGTCGGTCAGGTTGGGAGTTATTGTTTCAAGGAGGAACGATGGCTTCAAAAACCTGTCTTGATTGCGGCGCGGAGTTGACTTCGTGGAACCGTAACTGGGGATCACCGCGCTGCGCCGAATGTATGCGCGTGCCGTTGAGTCAATCGAAAGCGTTCTTCGAGAAGGCGCGTCCAACCGAGAGGGAGATTCAAGATTATCCCATCGCCAGTTTCATGGGAAAGTTGTTTGGGTATGTCGCCATTATGCTGGCCGTGGTCACCCTGGGCGCGATGGTCGGCTATTCCAACGCGCGCTCGTTCGGTGGATTGGGATACGGCTTTCTTGGCGGCATGTTGACCGTTTACATCTTCCGCAAATTCATCGTCGCCAGGAATTCAGTGAATCCGTTGGATGCTCAGCGCTGGTACCACTTTGCTATCGTGTTCTCGTTAACGTTCGTGCTGACGTGGGCGCTCGCGTACATGGGATTCATGCCCACAGACGGAATGCTGGGCGGCTCCTTGTTCTCCTTTCACGTTCGCATCACGCAGACGTTACACATCGCCGCCTTCTGGCTGGTGACACTGATCGCTCTCGCGGCAGGCGTGATCGGAGGGCTGATTGGCTACTTCAACATCGTCCGCTCAGACAAGCACGATAAAGCCGTTGCCTTGATCCACTACCAACGCTGGAAACAAGCGGCCTAAGCGACATTACGCCCACCCAAGCAGGCGCGCCACGCTTGCCGTGAGAAACGTAACCAGGAACGCGGTTCCCAGTGTAATCACCACGCTCAATGTTGCCCACTTGTAGGATTTGGTCTCTTTGTAGATGGTCATGATGGTTGTCGCGCAAGGATTGTGGAGCAGGGCGAACAACATCAGATTGACTGCGGTCAGCATCGTCCAGCCGTTGCCGTTGACGAGCAGGTCGAAGATGGCTGCGCTGCTGGAAGGTCCGTCTACCATCATGCCCGCGCCCATGTACATCATCATCATGGTCGGGACGACGATCTCGTTGGCGGGGATGGCGATGATGTAGGCCAGCAGGATGATGCCGTCGAGGCCGAGGAGAATGCCAAAGGGGTTGAGCCAGCCCGCTATCGCCGCGGCCAGGTTCGAGGTCCCGAATGGAACGTTTGCCAAAATCCAGATGATCGCGCCCGCGGGGGCGGCTGTCTGCATGGCGCGCCAGAGAACGAAGATGGTACGGTCAATGATAGAGGTGTAGAGGATGCGGCTGACGTTGGGGCGGCGGTAGGGAGGCAGTTCGAGCGTGAACGCGGAGGCCTCGCCTTTGAGGACGGTGCGCGAGAGAATCCACGACATGAGGAAAGTAAACGCGACGCCGATCAGGACGATGCCCACGACTGTGCCAGATGCGATGATGGAAGTCAGCGCGGGGGAGAAGCCAGCCGCGACGAAAACAGTAGCCAGCATGATGAGAGTCGGGAAGCGCCCGTTGCAGGGGACGAAGTTGTTGGTGAGGATGGCGATCAGTCGCTCGCGCGGGGAATCAATCACGCGGGTCGCGACCACGCCTGCGGCGTTACAGCCGAATCCCATTGCCATTGTTAAAGACTGTTTTCCGTGCGCGCCCGCTTTCTTGAACATCCAATCCATGTTGAACGCAACGCGCGGCAGGTAGCCGAGGTCTTCGAGGAAAGTGAAGGCAGGGAAAAAGATCATCATCGGCGGGAGCATCACGCTGACGACCCAGGCCAGGCCGAGATAGACGCCATCCCAGATAAAGCCCGTGATCCACCACGGGACGTTCCAACCGACGAAAAGGGCGCGCGCCCATTCGCCGAAACCAAATAGGACGGTGGCGATGGCGTCGGAGGCCACGTTCGCACCAGAGACGGTCAGCCAGATGATGATGGCTAATAGAAGCAACATGATCGGCAGACCAGTGAGCGGTGAGGTGACGAGGCGGTCTATTTTCTGGTCGAAGTCGTATCGTTTTTCGTTGGCGGTTTTTACCGCACGCTGGGCGATGGTCTCGGCTTCGGCGTAGAGCGATTTGACGATCTCGTCGCGAAAACCAGAGGAGAGATTATTGCGGAGGGTTTCTGCTTTTGCTAGTATGTCATTTGGATTCATAGTTACTCCTAAAAACGTACACAGGTATACACGTACACAAGTACACAAGTACACAAGTACACAGGGAACGAGTTTACGTGTGTACCTGTCTACTGACGCCCTTCCACCGACATCTTCTTGCTGAAGTGGACATCTGCGCGCTGTTGGCGGCCAACGATATCAGCCAGTTCGCCGCTGGACAAAGCCTTCTGTACGCGCGTGTCGCCGTCGAGCAGACGGATTGCCAGCCAGCGCGCGTTGGGGATGCCAGGCGCAATTTGTTCGATCATTGGCGCGAGTTCGTTGACGGCTTTCTGAAATTCAGGCGTTCCATGCACGCGCAATGGTTTGGTGGCGACGAGTCCCTCGATCACTTCGGAGACGGTTGTCAGCAAGGTGGACATCCCCTCGCCCGTGCGTGCGGTGATCGGGATGGCAGGAATACCGAGGTCGCGCGAGAGCGAGCGCGTGTCCACTTCGAGTCCTTTGCGGCGCGCCTCATCCATCAGATTGACTGCCACGACGACATGCGTGGTGATCTCCATCACTTGCATGACGAGATTCAGATTGCGCTCCAGCGCGGTCGCATCGGTGACGACGATGGTGCAATCGGGCTGACCGAATAAAATAAAATCGCGCGCCACTTCTTCATCTTGCGATGCGGAGAGAAGCGAGTAGGTGCCAGGCAGGTCAACGAGTTTATATTTCACGCTGTTGAACTGGTAGCCACCCTCGGCGCGCGTCACGGTTTTGCCAGGCCAGTTGCCCGTGTGCTGTTTGAGTCCCGTCAGCGCGTTGAAGAGGGTGGACTTGCCCGTGTTTGGGTTACCCGCCAGCGCAACGACGCGATCGAAGTCGCCCGTCTTGATTCCCATCTGCTCCAGTTGTGCGTACGCGGGGCAGGATTCGCAGTGTTCGGTTGGTAATGATATTTTGGTGTTGGTCATAGTTTCTCTCTTCACCACGAAGGATTTCTTGTGGACTTAAAAACTTTGTGCACTTCGTGTCCTTTGTGGTTAGACTGGTTTGACCCAAATCTGCGCGGCCTGGTCTTTGCGAAGCGCGATCAGTGTCCCACGCACGCGGTAGCCGCGCGGGTCTCCGAAGAAGTTTTGCAGTTCGGGGTAGATGATGGTTCCAGGCGTCAGACCGAGATCTAAAAATCGTCGACGGGTGAACCCCTGTACGGCGTCGTCGAGCGTGACGATCTCGGCGCGGTGGTCGTGGGCGAGTTCAGTCAGCGGGACGGATTCGCGTTTGAGCAATTCATGTTCGGGGATTGGCGCGACCGTCACATTCGATGCGACGGCAGGCGCGAGACGATATTCATTTTCGCCATCGGATAAAACAACTCGTTGCGGCGTACGTTCGAGAATGCGGATGTCTTGTCCGAGACGGATTCCTGCCGCCAGGATTTGTTCGTAGGCCAGAGCGGGTTCGTCCTCGAGATGAACGATTCGCGCGGGACGATCGGCTTGCCACGCCGTCACGGGCGTTCCCTCCGCTTTAGGCAGAGTCCCCTCGCGCGTCGGGATGGGGTCGCCGTGCGGATCGCGCGTTGGGAATCCAAGCGCCGCGTCCAGTTCGTCGAGTTGCGCGTCGGTAAGATTATGCTCACGTCGGTGCGCTTCGCTGTGGATCTGTCCCAGTGGCATGCGCGCCTCGTCCGCGAGGTATCGCTCCCACAAACGGTGAGCGCGGACAACGTGCAATGCCCAGCGTTCGCCGTCCGCTGTGAGATGCAGCTGGTCACCACGCGATTCGACCAGCCCCTGCGTCTCCATGTCTTCGATGAGACCTGTCACTCGTGGCCGCGACAAGCCCAAGATCCCAGCGAGAGACTCGGGTGATGCATGGCGTCCAGCCTGTTCGCGGTCAAGGAGATGCTTGAGCGCGTCCTCCACCTGTTCGCGTTCCTGCGCGGCGCGGTAGGATTTGTATTGCGACCTCAGTCCGACGCGGGGGAGGAAGGTGATGAGTAGGATCACGGCAAGCACAATTAACCAGAATGTCATGTTCATTGATTTACCTTTTCTGTGGGGCGGGATGGTGTCTCGCCCTGCTTTTATAATGCCGCTATCGAAACCTTGGTAAAAAGCGTCCTGTTCGTTTCATGTATTCGCGATACTCATCACCGAACTTTTCGATGAGGTTGGCTTCCTCTTTGGGCGTGCGGATCGCCATGGCGATGAAAGCCAGAACGGCGAGCAGGATGATGAACCAGTTGTCGGCCATCAAGCCGAAGGAGACGATGAGAGATGAACCGACGGTATAGAGCGGATGACGCACCCAACGGTAGATGCCATGCGTGATGAGTTTGTGTTCCCTGCGGGTTGCGCTTACGGGAGTAATGCCACTGCCGATACTGCTGAACAGCCAGTAGATGATAGGGATGCAGGTCAGGCCGAGCGCAACGCCAGACCAGCGGACAGGTTCGGATAGACCGAGCTTTGACCAGTTCATCCACGCGGGATTGATCAGGTACACGATTGGGCTTAGCCAGAGAAGCAGGCCGAAAACACGGATGACCATCATCATTGGCGTCCCATCAGCATGACGGGACAGTTTTTCGCCAGAGTCGTGGTCGGCCTTGCGGCGGAAGGTGGTGGAGATGCCTGCGCCCGTGAAAAGCATGAGCGCGGCGAGGATGCGGAAAGTGGTTTCGTTCATGGTTACCTCTAAATGATGTTGTTGGTACATAAGTATAAATGTGGACATGTACACAGATTGCGATTGAAACGCGTTCCTGTTACTTATCCACCTCCACAAAAATCTTTGTCGTGGTATTCAACCCAAGCACATGTGACTTTCTTCGGACCCTCACGGTCAGATTGTGATCGAATTCGGAATACGCGCTGACTTCGATCTCGATGCCTGGCGTAAGTCCCAAATCATCGAGATGGCGGAGCAGGTTCGGGTCTTGCGCGTCGACACGCAGGATCGTCGCGCTCTGGCCGGGGCGCAGGGACGAAAGGGGAGTAGACTGGTCCGCGGGCATGGTCAAGTCTGCGCTGGGAATCAACTCGCCATGCGGGTCGCGGTTGGGATGCCCGAGTGCGGTCGCGATGCGCGCTTCAAATTCCTCCGAGATAACATGCTCGAGGCGGCAGGCCTCCTCGTGGACTTCGTCCCAGGTATAGCCCAGCGCGTTGACGAGGTAGGTTTCCAGCAGGCGGTGGTGACGGATGACCTCGAGCGCGGCGCGCAATCCCGCCTTCGTAAGTGTGACACCCTGGTGTTTTTTGTAAATCACCAGCGGCGGTTTGGCGGCGGCGAGTTTTTGCAGCATACCCGTTACGGAAGCGGGTGCGACGTTCAGCCGCGCGGCCAGATCGGTGGTGCTGGCGGGCTGGCTGCGCTCGGTCAGTTCGTAGATGTGTTTCAGGTAGTCCTGAATGGATTGGGTCAGGGGCTCTGTCATGGCTAATCTATTATTTAGTCTAACCTAAATTATTGTAGCCCAGGGAGGTTTGCCTGTCAAGGTGTAAAATAGAGACATGACCCTTCTTTCCGAAATCAACGAGCAGCCCGAACGGATACGCTCCCTGCTGGCTTCGCAGAAAAAGACCGTGGAGCGCATCGCCGTCGAGATCCAAAAGCGCGACATTCGGTACATCTTTCTCGCGGCGAGAGGCACATCTGACAATGCAGGGCGGTATGCAAATTACCTGCTTGGCGCGCTGAACGGGCTTCCGCTCGCACTGGCGACTCCTTCGCTCTTCACGTATTACAAACAGCCTCCGAAATTGAAGAACGCGCTGGTGGTGGGAATCTCGCAATCGGGGAAGTCTCCTGATATTGTGAGCGTGCTGGAGGAGGGACGCCGTCAGGGTTGCGCCACACTTGCCATTACCAACGAGTCGGAATCATCCCTTGCCAGTTACGCGGATTTCCTCATTGATATTCGCGCAGGCGCGGAAAAAGCCGTGGCCGCCACCAAAACCTATACCACCGAATTAATGTCAGTGGCGATGCTTTCCGCAGCGTTGCGCGGACATAAAAAACAATGGGATGAACTGGGGCGGGTGGCGGCGTGGATGAAAGAAACCCTGAAGCAAAGCGACTTCATCGCCCAGGCATCCCAGCGCTATCGCTACATTGACCAGACCGTTGTGCTGGGGCGCGGCTTCAATTACGCGACCGCCTTCGAGTGGGCCCTGAAACTGAAAGAATTAACGTACATCATCGCTGAGCCCTATTCCTCCGCCGATTTTGCACACGGACCGATTGCGATGGTCGAAAGCGGATATCCCGTCTTTGCGGTGGCCGCAAAGGGCAAAGTCTTCCTATCGATGCTTGCCATGCTCGAGCGTTTGCGCTCGGACATTGACGCGGAACTGGTTGTGATCTCGAACGACAAACGCGCCTTGTCGCTGGCGCAAGTCCCCTTGAGAATCCCAACCGATGTGCCAGAATGGGTCTCTCCGATTGTGGGTATTCTGCCTGCGCAACTGTTTGCCTATCACCTCACGCGTGCCAAGGGCTACGACACCGAACAGCCGCGCAGCATCCGCAAGGTGACCGAGACGCGCTGAAAGCGAGTCTGTCCTGCAATACTCTTCCTGTCCAAAAGGATTTTCTTCATGCCATCCTCCGACCAGGGCATCACACCCGACCGCTACATGCTCATCCCGCGCGTACTGATCTTCCTCACCCGCGGCGATACCGTACTGCTTATCAAAGGCGCGCCGACCAAACGTCTCTGGGCGGACAAATACAACGGCATCGGCGGTCACGTGGAGCGCGGCGAGGATGCCCTCTCCGCCGCGCGGCGCGAACTGCTCGAAGAGACAGGTCTCAGCGCGGACTTAAGATTGGCTGGTACAGTTATCGTAGATGTGGAACAGACCATTGGCGTCGGTCTCTACGTTTTCGTTGGCGAGTTGGAGCAGAACTATGTGTCCGCCCAACCCAGCGCGGAAGGAATTCCCGAATGGCTGTCCCTCTCCGCCCTTGCCAACTACCCGCTTGTGGAAGATGTGGCCATTCTCCTCCAAAAACTCCAGTCAATGCGCCCCTCCGACCCGCCTTTCTCTGCCCGTTCGTTTTACAATACCGCAGGCAAACTCCAGGTTCGATTTTCCTGATCATCCATCTTCCATTCTCCATTTTTCCATCCTCCATGCCCGAATCCCTCCGCCCCACCTATCTCGAAGTCAACCTTTCTCAACTGCGTAAAAACCTCGAAGCCATCCGCGCCTGGGTTACGCCTGCCCGCGTCATGCCCATCCTCAAGGCCAACGCCTACGGTCACGGGCTGGACGGCGTGGCAAAATACATCGCGGACTTCTCTGATTACCTCGGTGTGGCGACTCTTGAAGAGGGCATCCATCTCCGCCAGATCGGCGTGGACAAACCCATCCTCGTGATGGGCGGGACGCTTCCCGAACAGATTCCCTGGTTCCTGCGCTACGACTTGACCCTCACCGCCTCCTCCGCGGACCTTTTGCGGGCCGCCGACCAATACGCCTCTCCCTCGGGACAGAAAATCCGTGCCCACCTGAAAGTTGACACAGGCATGGAACGCGTCGGCGTGCGCGACTCAGAGGCGGTTCCCTTCCTTGAACTGGCGGCATCCTGCAAAAGTGTGGAAGTGGAAGGCATCTACAGTCACTTTGCCAATGCCGATTCCCTCGACCTCGCCCATGCCAAGCTGCAACTCGAACGCTTTCAAGAAGTCCTGCGTTTCTACGAACGAAGGAGTCTGCCGCCACCGCCTTTGCGTCACATCTCCAATTCGGGCGGCATCCTCCAGCTCCCCGAAGCAAATTTCGACCTGGTTCGGCCTGGCATCATGTTCTACGGCGTCTATCCCGCCCTCGACCTGCCCCGCACCGTGGACGTGAAACCCGCCATCACCTGGCGCTCGCGGGTCGCCTATTCCAAGGTCACACCGCCCGGGCGGCCGGTGAGTTATGGGTCCACGTGGCAGGCCGAACGTCCGACTCGAATCGTCACCGTCCCGTGCGGATACGCCGATGGTTACTTCCGTCGCATGAGCGGACGGGCGCGCGTCCTCATCCACGGGAAGTCTTATCCGCAGGTGGGGCGCATTTGCATGGATCAATTCATGGTGGACGGGGGAGACGACGCCATTGCCCTCGGCGATGATGTTGTCCTGCTCGGCGATGGCATCACTGCCTACGACTTCGCTGAGTGGATGGGCACCAGCCCTTACGAAGTGTTGACGAGCATCAGCGCCCGCGTCCCGCGCGTGTTTGTCAATGAGTGATGGTACAATCCGCCCGCTTCGCTGCCCTTTGACTTTGGGTCCCAACCTGCACTCGACCTTCCGCTCAGGGCAGTGGCTATTTGTAACAAACTGAGGTCTCTTGAAACGTAACTTTTTTACCTATCTGCCCCTCTTTCTTTTCGTCTCTCTCATCGTTGCGCTCGACCAGTGGACCAAGTGGCTGGTGCGCGAAAATATTCCCTTTGGCGACACATGGCTTCCTGAAGGCTGGGACTGGCTCATGCCTTACGCGCGCATCGTCCACTGGTCGAATACGGGCGCGGCCTTTGGCATGTTCCAGAATGGCAACGCGATTTTCACTGTCCTTGCGATTATTGTTATCATCGTCATCTTCTACTATTATCCCCTCGTGGAGCGCGAAGATTGGAGCCTGCGCGTGGCGATGGGCATGCAGATGGCGGGCGCGGCGGGCAACCTGGTGGACCGATTGTCGCGCCGCGAAGTCACCGATTTCATTTCCGTGGGGACGTTCCCCGTCTGGAATGTAGCTGACGCCAGCATCACCGTCGGGGTGGCGGTTCTTTTGCTGGGCATCTGGCTCAAAGAACGTGCGGAGAGAAAGGCCAGCGCGCAGTCGTCAGTGAGTAGTGATCAGTTTTCAGTGTCTAACGACCAGTCTGAGACATCAGACTCGAAAGCCTCCTGACCTTCGACAACCTGTGTATCTCCCATGACCGACCGAATCGAAACCTTCCCCTTTACGGACGAGACCCCCGAACGATTGGACAAGTTCCTCGTCCGCGTCCTGCCTGAATTTTCGCGGGCGCGCCTGCAGGGACTCGTCAGCGACGGATTCGTATCCGTAGATGGTCAGCCCGCCAAAAAGTCGGGACAGATGCTCGAAGCGGGCGCGGTGATTGAGGTGCGCATCCCGCCTCCCGTCCCGAGCGGACTCGTCGGCGAAGACATCCCGCTCGATATCGTCTTCGAGAACGACGACCTGCTGGTGGTGAACAAGCCCGCGGGGATGGTGGTGCATCCCGCCGCGGGACACGCCACGGGGACGCTTGTCCACGCGGTGCTGGGATACGATCCCGAGATCGAGGGCATCGGCGGCGAGGAGCGGCCTGGCGTTGTCCACCGCCTCGATAAAGAGACCTCGGGGCTGATCGTGCTGGCGAAGAACGAACGCGCCCACCGTTGGTTGCAGGACCAGTTCCGCCTGCGAAGGGTGGAAAAGACCTACCTCGCCCTTGTGGACGGCGCGCCGCCAACCCCCGCGGGTCGCGTGGAAGCCGCCATCGGCCGCGACCCGAGTCGTCGCAAACAGATGGCCGTGCTCCCCGAAGGCAAGGGACGCGAAGCCGTCAGCGAATACAAAACACACGAATCGTTCACGAATCACACCCTGCTGGAATTTCATCCGCACACGGGACGGACGCACCAGATCCGTTTGCATTGTGCATTTTTAGGTTGTCCGATCGTGGGGGATATGGTCTATGGACGGAAGAAGCCCACCCTGCAGATTGACCGTCACTTTTTGCATGCAGCGAAATTGAAAATCATACTCCCCAACGAAAAAGAGCCGCGCCTGTTTGAAGCGCCGTTGCCTGAGGAGTTGGAGAGGGTGTTGGAGGAATTGAGGATGGGGGAGCGGTAATGAACAAAACCATTATCTGTAAAGGCAAACTATTCAATAGGAGTTGACAGCGACTCTCCAGTTTGTGCATCAATTATCTGGGTGCACTCATCCCAATAAGATGGTCCTGGATTGTCTTCGGCTGGTGGTGGACCGCCCACGAGAAGCCATTTTCCCTTTTTCATTCTTACAACATATACAGGTCTTTGGGCTTTGGAGGCAATGGGAGTGAATCCGCCGAACGCTTTTTCATAGGTGGTAATTTCGGTCTCAAACTCTGTTGGTTGCTCTACGGGTTGCAAACCATAAGCAGAATTACATGCTTCGATTGCATGCTGGATCGCCTCTTCGCGACTGATGAGAACTGGCTGGCCCACCCAGTATTGCCAAAGCAGAAGGATGGCTAGTAAGCCCGCTATCACGAGCGCAATTATGACACTAATCTGATAGAAACTTTTACGACCAGTTTTCATAAACTGGCTTTCGATCTACTTGATTATTCGCATGTTGTTTGTTCAAACGCCCAATGGCTGCACCTATTTGATCTGGATCGAGTTCTGGATCTCGGCAATCAACTGCAGTTCGCTGTTACTGAGGATATGACCCTGCTTGTCCATGAACTCAAAAAACTTCAGCAGGATTAATTCTTCCTCGCACAGGAACAGGACGGTGTAGGTTTGCGTGAATGTAGGATGGAGCATGCCTGGAACATTTTTCTTGAGTTTCAATGTCCCCAAGACTGTCCCATACCCATTGGTGGTCAATCTCTGGTCAAGGACGGTGTCCAGGGGTTCTAATTCATCGGCAGTGTAGGCGTACAATTCGAGTTCCAGGCTGGCATACTTTTGGGGCTGTGTGGAAAGCAACATGGTCAGGTTGGGATCGATAAACATCTCGGTGTCACGCTTGAGATTCGCCATCACGAAATTCGTCTCACCGATGTCGATCTTCCACCCTGCTGATAGGATGAACTGGTATCCGCAAACCTGGTCCAGCACCAGCGTGTTGCCGTTTTCCTGAGCCTGGGTTTTGTAACGCGGGGGCACCAGTGTATTGGTAACAGTGGGGGGCGGCTCGATGGTTGGTGTGGAGCTGGGCGTAATGCTGGGTGTCAGAGTCTCCGTGGGAGTGAAGGTGGTGGTTGGCTCGGGGAGTAGCAGGACGGAAGAGAGCGAACAGCCTGTCGATGCGAGCAGAAAGACGGCAGCCATGCAAATAATCACCCGGATCGACGTGCTCTTTGCCTTGCCTTTGCTGGAAGGGGTCTGTCTCATGATTAGTCTCTCCTCTCATGCCGGGGTGGGTAGATTTTTTGTTGTGCAAAACCCCTTACGGTAGCAGATGAAACATGCCTGAATTGTTGACCTGCGCCAGCTATATTCTTGCACAAATCTGCGCCGTTTTCAACAATCTTAAGTAAGACCTGACGAATATAACCAATACTTTATGACATACTGCGACTATGGTTATTCAAAGATATCAAGAATCTCCCAACGCTCCAAAACCGTCTCGACTGTCCTCTCGAAAAACCAGGTAAATAACCCCTTGCCAGTCTCTCGGGAATGTACTAGTCACTTGTGTAAAAATCTATAAGGGAAGCCGCCCAATAGTTTGCGCTGACTTTACCCTGGCGGGCGTGGACTCTGTTTGGGAGCAGAAAAAACTCGAAGCCAAAAAATGCTTGCGCGAAGCGTGGCGGCGAATCTTACCTGTCCAACATTTTGCGTTGACCTGCGTGTGGGCGGGGCGTGGACTCTGCTTGGAAGCAGGAAAAACCCGAAGCCGCTTTTCCTGGACAAACGTCAATTTTCAATTCACAGGCACTTTACCCTTGACACTGCTGTTTATCGGTGGGCAGTGCCTTTTCTTGAGCGTTTCTCTACATGTTTAGATTCGTCTTCACCAATGGATGGCAAGTTGACACCCTTTAAGATTATATCTCCTGCGCGTTTGAGATCTTCCATGTCTTTTTTCATAGCATCAAGTCCTGCTTGTGCCTCGGCGGGTAGTGAGAGATAATCCGCTGCTATATATGCTTTTTTGAAGGCGGATCGTGCCTCTGCCGAGAGATATAAGCAGTTCCTATTCCACCATTCTTGGCACTCTAGGATTAATTCGGTTGATTCCTTTTTATGTCGGTTAATAAAAAGAAGACGTTGCCACAATGTAAACGCTTCTTGATGAGCCTGGAGGCGTTTGTCGAGTGCGGCGAGCCTTAATTGTTGTTTGATATTTGTATCGGAAGTTACGAATTGAACGACTGCAGAAACAATTGAGCCAACGAATACCCCAAGAAATCCAATAACCGCTTCTGATGGAATGTTCTGAAAAAATATAAGCAATGCGAAAAGAATAAGAATAGCAATACTTGTGATGACGAGGTAGATTTTACCAAAAGTGTTCATTTGTTGACTCCTCAGCACTGCCCAACGGTTTGCGTTGACTTGCGTGTGGGCGTGTCTCGACAAGCTCGACAACCAGGCGTGGGCAATGCTTGGGAGCGGGAAAAACTCGAAGCGAGGAAAATGCTGCGGAATCCCACACGTCAGGTGCGCGCCGTGTTGGGCGGTTTGCACACGGGATACGCTTTATCGCTTAATTGCTCGTGTAGGATTTTTATATCTTTACCTGACTATCCTTTATCCAGCCAACCTTATGAGCGTCAGAACGATCATAAAATTTGTAAGATTTATAATTCGGATTAGCATCAACCAAGCCTTGTAATTCGCGCTTGAGTTTGTCCCGATCATGATAGTGCTTGATTAATGCTCGGTCACCATGTTGTGTCCAGAAAAAAGGGACATTGCTTATCCATAATAGACCAAGAGCTATTCCAGAAAAGAAAAGTCCTATGAGGAAATTGTTGATGAACTTACCATTAAAAACAGAGAAAATAGCAATGATTCCCACAACTACAATAGTTTTTTCAGAGAATAATAGATTTTTGAGATAACAGCGGCGGCATACCCACCCCTCGATCTTGTTGTGCAGATACTGAGGGGTCTTATAGTGACGAACTTGAATATTTGCGCTTTCCAGCACGGTTTCTCCAACAAACCCCGTAAAAAACTCATAAGTATTCCCTTTGTTGTGCTCTTCGTTACAAACTTCGCATTTCATAACGTGTCTCCTTTTTTTCTATATTCTTGCTAGGCTTTGGTGCATGAAGATTTGACTAATGCGGCGGGAGTATGTAGATTTGGGTTTATGCCTAAACTCACAAGAACACACTCACGCCCAACGGCTGGCGTTGGCCGCAAGTGGGCGGGACGAGATAATGCTTGAGAGCAGTATAAACCCGAAGCCAGGAAAATGCCTGTAAAACGCGGCGACTCCCACTTGTCGGCTGCACGCTGTGTTAGCCGCTTTGCTCAAGTGGATAAAATTCCCAGCAACCAATTATGCTATTAGCGTGGTGTATTTTAAGACAAAACATCCCTGTATTTCGATACCGCCGATGCAATTTCAACTTGCTCATTCATTGGCAGTGTTTCGCCTGCCATTATATATAACTCGCTTGGAACATGTGCCTTTAACGCCGAAGTTATGATTTTCAATGTTGCAATGTCCCCTGATTTTGCGGCCTTACCTTGCATTTTGATTAGTTTTACTATGCTAGCTATTGAGCCTTCCCTCGCTAATGCGTTGATTTCATCCGTCTTGTTCCCAAACAATTTCTTGAAAAGACCCATTTTTTTCTCCTTTTTATTGATACATATCTTGGGCATATGCAGCTTGATATCTTAGCAACTCAAGATTTTTTTATCAAACCTACTCTACTGAACATAATACAACTAACCGTTAATTTTTTGTGCCATCGGGGAGGATAGCTCCCATTAGGTTGGTTGCAATCGTGAATGCCCCAGTCATGTTCGCCCCGAACAGATTTGCTTCACTCAAGTTGGCTCCACGCAGGGTCGCTCCGTATAGGTTTGCTCCCTGAAGATCGGCCCCCTGCAAATTGGCTCTTTCTAAGGTAGCTCCTTTTAAATTTGCCTCGCGCAGATTAGCCTTTTCGAGATTAATTTCACTCAGATTTGTCCAACTCAGGTCTGCCTCGCGTAGGTCGGCATTGTTAAAATCTCGCTCTCCATGGGAATATCTTTGTTTCAATTCTTTTGCGTCCATTTTAATATCTCCTTTCTCTACTATGGATTATACGTTTGGTACGCAAGCGCCCAACTAGGTATTCCACGTCAACTTTCCGTGTAATACCCCTGTACGGGGGCTTATGCGGAAACTTTCTGGATAACACCCCAATTTGGGGTATTGCGCGTCTTGTTTCGGTATAACCTGCTTGTGTGGGGTCTTATGCGTCATCACCCACAACTTCTCTAACTATACAACCATTAGCGAATAATTGCAACGTCCATTTTTCTTTACCCTCCCTTTACAATTCCTTCTTGCCATCTTTGCCCGTTGCGGCTATCCTTGCGGCATGACCAAAGCCAAAATCCTTGTCATAGACGACGAACCGAGCATCGTCAAACTCGTGGAGGCCTACCTCAAACCCGAAGGCTATGAGGTGCTGACAGCCTCCAACGGAGACGCGGGATTAAAGTCCGCGCGCGCCTTCAAGCCCGACCTCCTCATCCTCGACGTTATGCTCCCTGGCATGGACGGCATCGAACTGCTCTCCCGCCTCCGCCGCGAATCGGACGTGTACGTCATCCTGCTCACTGCGCGCACCGAGGAGACCGATAAGATCGTCGGCCTCACCGTCGGCGCGGACGATTACGTGACGAAACCGTTCAGTCCGCGCGAGTTGACGGCGCGCGTCAAAGCCGCGCTACGGCGCATCGAAACGGGAGCCGCCGCCAGGTCCGAAACGACCGTGCTGGCCTTCCGTCACGTGCGGATCGACTCGGGCGCGCGCACCGTCACCGTGGACGATCATCCCATCGAATTAACCGCCCTCGAATTCAACCTGCTCATGGCCCTCGCCGAAAACCGCGGCCGCGTCCTTACCCGCGAACAACTGCTCGAAAAAGTGTGGGGCGGCGAATACTTCGGCGAGACGCGCGTCGTGGATGTGCATCTCGGCCACGTCCGCCAGAAGATCGGCGAGCAGTTCATCGTCACCGTACGCGGCGTGGGCTATCGCTTCGAGGACGAGTCGTTATGATTCACGCCATCCGCCGCCGATTGGGCGCGAAATTATTTGTCGTCTTTATGCTGGTCATCGCCATCGGCATGGGGGTGCTGGTCGTTGCCATCCAGTTCACCGCGCCCACCGCGTTTGCCCGTCACATGGGCGAGGGGCTTGGACAAGGACAAGGGCAGGGAATGGGCATGGGGCAGGGGATGATGCCAGCATTTTACGAAGATTTTCGCAGCGGCGTCAACGAGGCGCTGGGCGTGGCCGCACTGGCCGCCGTGATCGTGGCGGTGGGCGTGAGTTTCCTGCTCAGCCGCGGCGTGGTTGCGCCCCTGCGCGAAATGACATCTGCCAGCCGCCGCATCGCTGAGGGAAAATATGATGAGCGCGTGGCCGTGAAAAGCGCCGACGAACTCGGCCAGTTGGGCGAAAGTTTCAACCAGATGGCCGCGCAGTTGGAGCAGGTGGAAGCCATGCGCCGCCAACTCATCGGCGATGTCAGTCACGAACTCCGTACGCCCCTCACTGCCATCAAAGGTTCCATGGAAGGGCTGATGGATGGCGTCCTGCCTGCGGACGTGGAGACCTATCAACAAATCCATGCCGAGGCCGACCGCCTCAGCCGCCTCGTGGATGACTTGCAGGAACTCAGCCGCGTCGAAGCGCACGCCTATCCGTTGGACGTTTCCGAAGTGGATTTATCCGCGCTGGTGGCGACCACCATCAAAAGGCTGACTCCCAACGCCCGCGCCAAACGCATCACCCTGACCTTTGACGGACCGCGCCAACTTCCGCGTCTCCTCGCCGACGAGGATCGCCTCGGCCAGGTGCTGACGAATCTCACCGCGAACGGAATCCAATACACGCCCGAAGGCGGCGCGGTCACGATCAGCGCGGAACATAAAAACAATGAAATTCAAATCACAGTGACGGATACTGGCGTCGGCATCCCGCCCGAACATTTGGCGCACATCTTCACCCGCTTCTACCGCGTGGACAAATCCCGCTCGCGCGCTTCGGGCGGCGGCAGCGGCATCGGCCTGACGATTGCGCGTCACCTCGTGGAGGCGCACGGCGGAAAAATTTGGGCGGAAAGCGAGGGGGAGGGGAAAGGCAGTCGCTTTGTGTTTACATTACCAGTTCACAAGCCAGATTAGACACCCGATTTCTCGCCGAAATCGGGTGTCTGCATCAAGGAATAGGTTGCACCGTTCCAATCGTTTCTGGCTTGAACGTGCCGATTTCTCCGCAGGTCGCATTACTCATCGAGGCGGGAATCCCTTCGTTGGTTGTGACGTTCACGCTCACAATCGTATCCACCTGAAAGGTTGTGTCAATGGTCAGTTTGAGGGTCGTCTGTGTGCTGTTCGGCAGGGACGGGATGCAGGCTGTCTTGTCGGGGTGGGCGCGTCCCTCGTCCGCGGCGGAGAGGGTCGCGCAGACCGTTGTCAGGTCCAGCCCTGAAGCGTTGATGAGGCTGACGTAGGCGTTGGTCACTTCGCCCATCCCGTGAGTCAGATCAAATCCCGTATCGCATCCGAGAAGCTGGATTTCCAGCGATGCAGGCAGGCTCGAGGCGGTGAGTGAAGGCGTGAATGTGTCGGTTGCGGTGTACGTTGGTGTGATTGTGGCGGACGGTTCTGGCGCGGATGTTTGGCTGGGCGCAGCGGACGCCGCCAACGTTGGGGTGATCGAGGCGGTGGGGTAAAGGAGGACGGGGGTTGGCGAGAGGATGGTCGGCGGGCGTGAGGGGGTGACTGCCAGCGGGTTGGGTACGGCAGTGACGGGTTTCAGATTCAGACAAGCCGTAAGGGAAAAGGCCAGAGTCGCCAGTGCGGTAATTGACCGCTTCATTTTGTCTCCTGTGGGGTTGTTATACCTTAATACTCAACCATGAGCATGGAACTTTATCGGAAATAATGTCAGCGAGCCTGATTTTGCCGCGAATTTTCTCTGGCTTTTCGTGAATTTCGCGGCTGAGAATATTCTTTTCTAGGGTATCTATACTATTATGACATGAAAATCGGCACTCTCATGTTCCAGATTGCGATTCCTGTTGTATGATAGTGGTAGGAGAACGAAAGTCGTGAACCAAGCGATGAGAGTCCTCATCTTGTGCAATGCATTTCGGATGCGCTGTGCTGTATTAGACATCCTGCAGGGATGGGACTATCCTTGTGAGTTGGTGACGACCGAAACCCTGTCAGACTTTCAGGAAAAGGCATCACAGGGGGGATTTGATGCTGGTCTGGTTGATTTTCGTGCCTTGCCCGGAGAAGAGTCGGAACGTTTGCAGGCTCTCATGCGGCTGGGCTTCCAAAAACCGCTGATTCTCGTTGTCTCTGCACACGAGGAAAAACTGGCACTGGAGCTTCTGGGCGCAGGCGGAATTTGGGATTATGTAATCCGATCAACTGGGAAAATAGGGAAACTGCCTTTTTTGCTTCAGGCGATTAATAGGCGGGCTGTCGGTCTGGCGGAAGCGCAACGACGAGCGGATGAATTTGCGGCTTTGTACGAGATTTCGACCCAGCTATCGGGAGAGCGGGATATACAGTCCACCCTCTCTCTGATCGCGGATTCGATCCGTCAGACCATGCAGGTTTCCAGCGCGTTTATTTACTTGTACGATGAAAAACGCAACTCCCTCGATCTGTCCGTTTCAAAAGGGATGGGTTATGCACACAACCTGTCCCTCCAATTGGGCGAAGGCCTGGCAGGACGAGTGTCCGTCACTCTGAAGCCGCTGATGCTGAAAAACTATCGAAAATGGAAGCATCGCGTTAAACTGCTGGATGGAATTACCTATTCATCGGTTCTCGAAGTTCCCATGCTGTTCGGTGGGATGCTGATCGGCGTAATGGGGGTGGCAGAGATCAAGAACGAGGCGCGGGCTTTCACAGGCCAGGATGAACGCCTGCTTTCCTTGTTCGCGGCGCAGGCGGCAGGCGCTGTCCATAATACAAACCTGTTCGAGGCCATCCAGCAAAGCAATCAGGAATTGAACCGTTTGTATCGGGCATCTGATGCACTGATCAGTGCGATCTCTTCCGATGTCGATATGATGTGTCAAAAGATCGCCCAGATTGTGGTTTCGGAATTTCGACAGTCCAATTGCAGTTTGTGGCTTTTGAAGGGAGATATTCCCTCCCTGCACCGGATGGCGCTGGCGGGGACGACCTCATCGGAAATTTACCTGAAGCCATTGACGGTGGATGGAACCGGCCTGATTCCAAAGGCCATACGGACCGCCCAGATTGTCAATGTGCCCGATGTGTCGGCCGAGCCTGATTATCTGGCCGGGTGGACGGCGGCGCGGTCGGAATTGGTGCTGCCGTTGAAAAGCGGTGAGCGCGTCATCGGCGCGTTGGACCTGCAAAGTTCCGAACCAGGCGCTTTCCATGAGGATGAAGTGAGAGTGCTGTCCCAGTTTGCATCCCGCGCCAGTTTGATGTTGGAACATGCCCGCCTTGTCTCGGAGACCGAGCAACGCCTGCAACGTCTCTCTGTCTTGCACACAGTGGATATTGCGGTCGCCTCCAGCCTGGACTTACAGGTTACGTTAAAAGTATTTCTGGAACAGGTCACATCCCAATTGCATGTGGATGCCGCTGACGTTCTCCTTCTTAATCCATATCTGCAAGTATTGGAATTTGCGAGCGGGCGCGGTTTTCGTGGAACAGGAATCCGCCGCGTCGGGTTGCGGATCGGAGAGGATTTTGCTGGAAATGCCGCCCTTGATCGCAAAATGGTCAGCGTCCCAAAGATTGATTTGGCAAAGATCGATATTTCCCACCCTGAACGAATCGCCGAAGAAGATTTTGTCAGTATCTATGCCGTTCCGTTGATCGCTCGGGGAAAGATAAAAGGGGTGATGGAGTTGTTTTTCCGAACTCAATTTGATGCCGATATGGAATGGCAAAATTTTGTGGAGACTTTGGCCCGTCAGGTGGCAGTGACCATTGATGATGCCCACCTGTTTGAACGGTTGCAACAATCTTATACGGAATTAACCCTTGCATACGATGCTGCAATCGAAGGCTGGGCGCGCCTTTTGGAACTGCGCCAATTTGAACCAAAGGGTCATGGTCATTATGTCTCTGAGATGGTGGTCGAATTGGCTCGCCGCATGGGAGTCTCTGAGCAGGAATTGAAAAATATCCATCGCGGGGCAATATTGCACGATATTGGTAAACTCGCCATTCCCGATCGGATTTTACTCAAGCCAGGTGGTTTGACGGAGGAGGAACGGGCGATTGTCAATACCCATCCCACGATCGCGCGCGACCTGCTTTCTTCTATTGACTACCTGCGCCCTGCGGCGATCATTCCATATGCGCATCATGAAAAATGGGATGGGAGCGGGTATCCAATTGGATTGGCCGGGGAGCAGATTCCTTTGGCGGCCCGAATCTTTTCCGTCGTGGATGTTTGGGATACTCTCTTGCGAGACCAACCCTATCGTCCCGCGTGGAGCGAGGCGGACGCGGTGGATTACATCCGCTCACGGGCTGGCCTTGATTTCGATCCGCTGGTCACGAATGCCTTTCTTGCCTTTATTCAAGATGACCAGAATCACATTGCGTCCCGGAGTGACGATAAGATATAATCTGGCTATGAACAATCTTAGAAACTCCATTGTCTTTCTCCTTTTTTATACGATCCTGGTTTTTGGTATCGGGCAGGTGGGTTACATCGAGCAAAATATCTTGAATTTCGAACCAGTATTCTTTATTTTGCTCGCCTTGACAGCATTGATGGGAATTTTTATCCCGCTCATTACACATCTTTCGATCTATTTCTATCTTGCATTTTGGGCTGTCGTTTATGTGCTGATCTGGTGGTTCTATTGGCGGTTCCAACCGCATCCCTCTACTTTCCAGGTTCTAGGTATCCAGTTCATACTGGTGACAATTTCGGCGGGCTTGGGCTTTGATGTCGGCCAGCATCTGCGCGCCATGAATATGTTGTTCGAGGGTTTGTCGGCGACGACATATCCAAATCGCACCCTGGAAATTGAGCATGCCGAGGACCGTATCAGCGCGGAATTGACCCGCTCCCGAAGATATCATCATCCGCTATCCCTGCTGATCGTGCAACTCGAAAAAGACAAATTCAAATACAGGCGTGAAAATCTCGACGGGCTTCAGAAGGACCTGCTTCAGCGCTTTGCCACAGCCCGCGTCGGGCAGATCATCAGTGAGGGTGCGCGCGAAACGGACCTGCTTTTGCGGGATCGGAATGGCCGTTTTGTATTGCTCTGCCCTGAAACCGACAACGAAAGTTCGATCATTTTTGGAGAGAGGATTCGCAATGCTGTGGCGGAACGAATGGATACGGATGTGGTATGGAGTTCCGCCTCTTTCCCCGATGAGGCGTTAACATTCGAAGAACTAATCGAACGGGCAGAGCAACGGCTTGCCAGCCCGGATTTTGCGCCGGCTACTCAGGCCCTGATGCGCTCACAAAAGGTTGAATGAACTTCCAGTGCATAGGAGTGCTTTCGACAATCAACCAATTAGTACAAAACCAGTCTTATTTTGGTATAATGAATTGATTATTCGTAACCGACCCATTTTTTGCGTAATTAACGACTAATGAACTAGGTAACCATGGAAACAAGCGTGAGAATGAGTCCAGTCATGACTATTGATTATGCCTGGGTGAGGAAATTTGATCCCAAAAAACGGCTCCTGACGGGGCCTGCCTATCATTCTGTTAAAAGGGTGTTCGATCTGTTCATTACCATACTCTCGGCCCCGGTGTGGATTCCGCTAATTGGCGTGATCGCCCTGATCATCAAAATCACCTCCCCGGGCGCCCCGGCGATTTTTGTGCAATACCGAACCGGCAAGGGCGGCCAGCGTTTTCGGATGTATAAATTCCGTTCCATGGTTCCCAATGCCGAGGAACTCAAGGTTAAATATGCCCACCTGAACGAACTAAAGTGGCCGGACTTCAAGATCACAAACGATCCGCGCATCACCCCGGTGGGACGGTTCCTGCGTAAAACCAGCCTGGATGAGATTCCGCAATTGTTCAATGTCCTGCGCGGTGAAATGAGCCTGGTTGGGCCGCGTCCCACATCCTTTGGCCCGGATACCTACAAACTCTGGCATACCGAACGTTTGGATGTTGCGCCTGGATTGACCGGCCTTTGGCAGATCATTGGGCGGGCTTCCATGGAATTTGATGACCGTTTGCGCCTGGATATTGCCTACATCGAACGCCGCAGTATCTGGCTGGATACTAACATCCTCTTCCAAACTGTTTTTGCAGTATTCAAGCAACGCGGCGCGCATTAGACCGTCCGCATTCAACCGACCGATATTTGGAGGCACCAAAATGGAAATCCGACTTTATTTTCAAATGTTACAGCGTGGCTGGTGGGTCATTCTGCTGGCCGCATTGGTGTCGGTCTCAGTCTCGCTGGGATTGTCATACATGGCTGTTCCACAATACCAGGCGACGGCCAGTTTCATCATCACGCCCAGCGCGACCCTGACCGTTGGACGGGACGTTGTCAACAGCCTCGATACCCTGGACAGGCGTTCCATCGTTGCCACATTTGCAGAAGTAATGAACAGCCACCGCATTGTGAATACCGCGGCCGCTTCGGTGGGTTTGGATGAAAAGACCCTCGAGGATTACGAAGTCCTGGCCGTCGTTCTGCCTGAATCGAGCGTTCTGGAACTGGATGTTTCGGGGCCGGACCCGAAATTTGCCGCCGATTTGACAAATGCCATTGGCTCCGAAGCCATAAATTTCTCGCGCGGCTTCAACCAGGTATACGACCTGAATTTCCTGGATTACGCCGTTATGCCGGACCCGCAGAAACCCATCAGTCCCCAACCGCTTCGGGACGCAGGGTTGGCACTTCTGTTGGGCGCCGCGGCCGGCGCGTTGCTGGTTGTGCTGAGCGAGCAGATTCGCATTCCGTTGGAATCCTATCGCCAGCGGGCGCGCATGGACAGCCTGACCGGCGTCTACAACGCTCGCTATTTCCGCACCATGCTGGAGGATGAACTGGCGCGTCGCCCGGACGATGTATTATCAGTTGGCATTGTCGAACTTTATGGCCTGCACGATCTGCTGGAGACCGTTCCAGTGTCCGCGGCCCAGAGACTGCTTCGTACGATCACTGATCGATTGCGAAAGGAGTTGCGTGGCAACGATGTGATCGGGCGCTGGAGCGAGACCAGCTTTATCGTCATGTTGCCTGCCACTGTGGGGTCCGCGGCGAACCGTACGTTTGACCGCATCTACCAGTCTCTGGTGCAATCCATCCCGCTTGAGGAATATGGTGTTACGGTCAATGCCGATCCACGTGTTGGCGGCTCGGTTTACAGCAACGACATCACCTCTACCGAATTGGTCGAACAGGCCGAGAGCGCCCTGGAGCAGGCCCGCAAGGATAATGCACACCCCATCTACGTTTGGGAGATGAAGAATCCATTCTGGGTGCGTAACGCTTCAGAGTCCGCATAGCGGGCCCAATTCTTATGGCAGTTCATGTCCGCCCTCTTTCGGGGCGGGCATGCTGATTTTGGTGATGTGATGAGCGCTCAACAACCTGTGATATCTGATACCGTCCCCAGGTCTGCCCGCAAGGTGGACTGGTTGGGCTTATTTATTGTTATTCTATCGGTGGCGTTGTCCGCATTGATTGCGGTGGCCGTTGACCAGTTGGGATTGATAGCCATACTGGTCGTGCCGGCCGCGCTGATGTTTCTTGGGGCCATCGGGAAACCCGAGTTGGGGTTGGCGGGCCTGCTTATCATTACCTATACCCAGCTTTCCAATGTAGGCATCGTTCATTTTGGTTTGCCTTCGATTGCACAGCCCCTGGCTGGGTTGTTGATCGTTGTCATTCTGATCCGTATTGCGGTTTATGGCGAGCGTCCACTGGGATGGGTGCGGGCTGGGCTGTTTCTTTTGATCTATACCGTTTCCTGGCTGATCTCCCTGTTACATGCCGATGATTCGCTGGCCGCCAATATCGCTTTCATCGGCTTCGCGAAAGACGCGCTGGGAATGTTGATTGTGGTGTACTTCATCCAACATCATGGTTCCCTGCGCCGCGCCGTCTGGGCTTTGATTGCCGCGGGTCTTTTTATGGGCACTATCAGTGCCTTTCAGTACCTGACCAGCGATTTCAACAACATCTATTGGGGATTTGGCGGCTGGGAGCAACAGGTAAGCGGGGCGGTGGAACGACACCGCCTGACCGGCCCGTACAGCAATCCCAATGCCTATGCCCAGATATTGGTGGTATTGGCGCCCATCGCGCTGGATCGCATCTGGCATGAACGGAATATCTGGTTGCGTGTCCTCGCAGCCTGGGCGTTGACCGCCATTGTATTGACCATTTTCTTCACTTTCTCGCGTGGCGGCTTTCTCAGCCTGGTGTTTGGCGTGGCAATTTTGCTGACCCAGCGCCGCTTCAACTTCGTCCCTGTGATCATGACTTTCGTGGTTGGCCTGGGATTGATCCAATTCCTGCCTGCCTCCTATTCCGACCGCATCAACTCTCTTTTTCAGTTGGTCCCTTCCGAAAATGACCAGGTGGTAGACACATCATTCCGGGGGCGGTTGAGCGAAAATACGGCCGCCATGCGGATGTTCCAGGACAACCCGATTTTTGGGGTGGGGTTGGGAAACTATCGCACAAATTACCAGGATTACTCCCGCAACCTCGGCCTTGACCATCGGCGCGAACCTCGCTCCCCTGCCAGCCTCTATCTGGAATTACTTGCCGAACAGGGAATTGTTGGCATAATGATTTTTGCCGCACTGATGATTTATGTGTTCCTTGGGCTGCTTCGGGCGCGCAGTCATTTTGTCCTGGCAGGATTGCGCGATGAAGCCTACATTACCGCGGCCATCTTCGCTGGGCTCGCGGCGTACATGTTCGAAGCCATTTTCAAAAATAGCGCGTATTCCAACGTTTTCTGGATTTTGGTTGGAGTAGCGCTGGCGGCGATTCAGGTGGCACAAACCAGTTTCGACGCGGCGTCTGTAGGAAAAGACTCCGTTTTGAGGCAGAAGGTGTGAGTTCAGCCACTCGTCGTCCCGATTTTGCAAGGGTGGCCATCCACGGCACAGCCTGGCGTTACTTGACTTTCTTTGGCGGCAAATTGATGGTCTTCATCAGCACCATCGTTTTAGCGCGTCTGCTTGCCAAAGATGATTTCGGGCTGGTGGGTTATGCCATCACCACCATCAGTTTTCTGGACGTGGTCAGCGATTTCGGAATCGGCGCGGCGCTGGTTTACTATCCCGACGATAAACGCCGCGCCAGTACCGCCTTCTGGTTGAATCTCACCGTTCGAACCCTGCTCTTCGCGGCCAGTTGGTTCCTCGCTCCGCTCGCGGGTATTTATTTCCGCGATGAGCGCGTCGTGGCTGTGACGCGCGCCCTGGCGCTCACCTTTCCCATCGACGCGCTCGGCGACATCCATGGCTGGATGCTGCGGAAGCGCCTCGAATTCAGCCGCACCGTCATCCCCGACTTTTTGTCTGCGGTCACCAAGGGACTGGCCTCCATCATCTTTGCCGCGCTGGGCTTTGGCGCATGGAGCCTCGTTTGGGGACAGATTGCCGGCGCAATGGCATCCTCCATTGTCATGTGGTTCATCACACCGTGGAACCCGTCCTTTGAATTCGATTTCGGCATGGCGAAGGGATTGCTTTCCTATGGCGTTCACATTGTCGGCGTGGCCTTCCTCGCCATGCTCCTCCAAAACCTGGACTACCTACTAGTGGGGCGTTATCTCGGTGCGGAGGCCCTGGGTGTGTACACTCTCGCCTATCGTCTGCCCGATCTGGTCGTCCTCCAGTTTGCGCGCATCCTCAGCACCGTCCTCTTCCCGCTCTACACGCGCATGCGGGACATCCCTGGCAGTCTCGCGCGGGGATTCTATCTAACCACGCGCTACGTTTCGCTCGTCACTCTCCCGCTTGGCATTGGCCTTGCGCTGGTCGCGGAACCGTTCACCCTGGTGGTCTTCACTGATAAATGGCAGGAGGCTGTCCCTGTTCTGCAATCGCTCGCCATCTACTCGATGCTTCTCTCGCTGGCTTATAACGCAGGGAGTGCATATAAGGCCGAGGGCCGCCCACAGGTGCTGACGTGGCTGGGATTCGTCCGCCTCGTCATGCTCTTCCCCGCGCTCTGGTGGGCGGTGACAACCGCGCATTCCATCGTGATGGTGGGTTGGATGCAGGCGCTCGTGGCCCTCATCGGCGGGATCATCAATCTGTTCGCAGCCGCACGCCTGCTTGGTCTGCCCCTGCGCGAACTGGGCGACGCGATTTTCCCGTCCGTGATGGCCACTGCATTTATGGTCGCGGCCACTCTCGGCGTCCTGGCCTTGACCGCCTCCATGTCCCCGATCTGGCAACTCATCCTCGGTGTTCTGGCTGGCGGCATCGCCTACATTGGTTCGCTGTTGTTATTCAAACGCAGCATGATCGTCTCTCTCGTCAAAAATTTGCGCTCGTCCCTGCTCAGAGGTTCGGATGCGAATCGCGCAAATGCTTGATACGCTCAACTGGGGCGGCGCGCAGAAGATGCAACTCTTCCTCGTCCAGTCGCTTTGTCCGCTGGGCGTGGATGTCACTGTCATCAGCCTGAACCGCTCGCTCAACTCACCGCTCCCCGCGCAACTTGAGGCGGCTGGTGCGCGCGTCGTGGTTTTCCCCTTCCCGAAACTTTTCAACCTGATTTCCTTCTTCAAGTTGGCTGGATTTTTGCATCGCGAACGATTCGACCTGGTTCACGGCTACCTGACCTACAGTAACATTCTCGGTTCACTCGCGGGACGTTTGAGCGGGACGCGGTTTTCTGGATCGTTCCGCAACGCTGGATACGACTCGGGGCGCATCAGCGCCCGCCGCGCCAAAATCGAATCGTTCTGTCTGCGCCATTTTGCGGACGGCATCCTCGCCAACGGGTACGCCGTCGCGGAATTTGGACATCGGCAGGTCGGCGCGGATATTTCGATTGATGTGCTTCCCAACGCGGTGGACATGAACATCATCCCGCAACTTTCCCGCGAAGAAAAACAATCCCTGCGCCGCGAACTTGTCGGCAACGCGGATCGGCCGCTGATTCTCTCCGTCGGACGGCTGACTCCCCAAAAGGGATTCGATCATCTCCTGCAAGCCTTCGCGCTTGTACGCAAAAAACATTCCAATGCCGCGCTCGCCATCGCGGGGGCGGGCCGCCAGCGCGAGGTGCTCGAAGCGCAGGTACGCGCCCTCGGTCTTGATGGACATGCCTTCCTGCTCGGTCAGCGCGATGACGCGCCGAGTTTGTTGGCCGTTGCCGATGTTTACGTCAACTCATCCCTGCTCGAAGGCACGCCTGTTTCCGTGCTCGAAGCCATGGCCGCGGGACTTCCCATCGTAGCAACCAGTGTCGGCGATACGCCGTACCTGTTGGAATCCGACGCGGGAATTCTTGTCCCGCCCGCCCAGCCAGAAAAAATGGCCGAAGCGTTAATCGAATTGCTTACCAATTCGGCACAACGCGATGCACTGGGGAAATCTGCGAAGGCGCGTGCCCAGGAAAAATATAGCCCGCGAGTGTGGACGCGTAACCTGCTGACGTACTATGCCAAATTTACACCGACCGCGCAGGAACATTTAAAAAAACTCGACGAGGTGACACATGCCTGATGGCGTGATTCACCTCATCAATGAATTTCCTCCCCTGTCCGTCGGTGGGGCGGAGCGGCAGGCCGAGCGGCTTTCGGGATGGCTGGCGGCGCGCGGCTGGAAAATCTCCGTGCTGACGCGCGGCGCGGCGAGCCTGCCCTCGCGCGAAATGCGGGATGGCTTCGAGATTTTGCGGATTCGCCCACGTGGGCCTGGCAAACTGAAATCGCTCACCTTCGTCTTCGGCGCGCTGTGGACTCTATTTCATCGACGAAATGAATATAGAATCTTGCATGCCCATTTATCGTTTGGTCCCGCGTTCGCGGCGGTGATCGCGGCGCGGTTGTTGGGGAAGCGTGTCATCGTCAAACTCGGCAACAGCGGAGAGTTCGGCGACATTCGCGTCTCACAGAAGACCCTGCGTGGACGCGTGCGCCTGTTTGCCCTGCGCCGCTGGGCGGACGCAGTCATCGCGCTTGATGAAGCCATGAAGGCAGAAGCACTTGCAGCAGGTTTCGACCCGCGCCGTCTGCGCCGAATGAACAACGGCATTGAGTTCGCGTCTTTCTCTTTCAGCCGTACAAAAGACGAAGCGAAGTCTTCATTGGGTCTGGATGGAAAAGTGATTGTGATGTTCATGGGCAGGCTTTCCGAACAAAAATCTCTGCCTACTTTGTTGAATGCTTTTGACGCAGCACGAAAAAAATGTCCCGCGCTGCACTTGCTTCTGCTTGGGGATGGTCCCTCCCGCCGAGACTTGGAATTTCAAGCGGAGAATCTGGGCATCAATGCCAATGTCACGTTTGCAGGCACGCAGCGTGACGTGCATCCGTATCTCGAGGCCGCGGATGTATTCGCGCTTCCGTCTGTTTCGGAGGGAATCTCGAACGCGTTGCTTGAAGCCATGTCCGCGGGGCTGGCGTGTGTCGCGACGCCCGTCGGCGGGAACGCGGAAGTGCTGGACGCGGGCGCGTGCGGAGTCCTGCTCCCGCCGCGCGACGAATCCGCATGGGGCGCGGCGCTGGCGGAGTTGGGGAACGACTCCCAGCGACGCGAACGCCTCGGAGCCGCGGCCCGCCAAAGGGTCCGCGCGCGATACGATTTCTCCGTCGTGGGCAGTCAATATGAATCCCTTTACCGCGAGTTGACGCGATGAAGAGTCTCCGCGTTTTGCAAGTCATTGACGGCATGAATATCGGCGGCGCAGAAGTGTTGCTGGTGGATTTGGTCCGTAGACTACGCGAGGCGGGGCATGTGGTGCAGGTGGCGTACAGTTCGCCCGGGCCGATGGCCGCGCGTTTGGCGGAAATGAATGTGCCGCTCACGCGCCTGCCGCGCTTGGCGCGCGTCGACCCGATTCTGCTGTGGCGATTGATGCGACTCATGTACCGCGAAAACCCCGATATCGTTCACACGCATTTATTTAAGAGCGACCTGCATGGACGCATCGCGGCGCGCTGGGCGCGCGTGCCTGTGGTGGTCTCCACCGCGCACAACAACGATGGTTGGGCGAAACGCGTCCCACTTGGATGGCTCTACGGACGCACGGCGCGCCTCGCGGATCGAATCATCGCAGTTTCGGAAGAGGTGCGTGAGTATCAGATGAAATACACCTTCGTGCCTCCCGAAAAAATTATGACGATTGACAACGGCGTGGACATGCGCCGCTT
>QZIJ01000083.1 GCA_003598975.1 Anaerolineaceae bacterium
TGATTTGAAGAAACTCACGGACAGCAAAGACCTGCCCGCCGAGGGACGCCCCTACGTGATGAATGCCTGGCTGGGTGAGAGCGTGGTATTGCGCGGCGGGACGGGAACGGTCTATTTGCTGCGTGTGGGTGACGGTTTGGTGAAGCCGCTGTTCGAGACAACCTTGACAAAGGCGTCGTTTGTCGAATCACCCGATGGCACATTGCTGGCGCATGTGGATTACGATTCCAACAACCACAAGCAAACGCTGAAGATCATCACCCCCGATGGAAAGACCCTGAGGGACCTGGCGACATTTGCCAGTGGCTCTGTGATGGGGCTGGTCTGGTCGCTTGATGGCGCACAACTTGGTTTCATCCATACCACCGAAAGCGCCTCCACCGTTTATGTGATTGACAGTGACGGGCGCAATCTGCGGCAGGTTTACATTAGCGCCACGGACATTCACTTTGTCTTTTCTCCCGCTGGCGATTACCTGCTCATCCAGACCATTGACGGGACGGGTGAACATTTGTATGCCATCCATCTCGAAACGTTCAAACCGAATCTGGTGCAAGTGCCTGGGATTCCGCTCAATGAGTCGTGGATGTGGCCGACGTGGACAAAGTAATAAAAAGTGCGGGCTGTCGTGAATGCCAGTCCGCACTTTCGTTTTAATGCTCCTCTTTTTCCCGATGCACATGATACGGCACGTTGATGATGACAATGCCTTCCTGCCGTTTCAACTGGCTATGCAGGAGTTCTGCCGTATTCGTGTGCAACGCATCGGTCAAACGGTTATTGGAAACAAATTCAGGCACAACAATGGTGATGATCTCGCCTGGCTGGCGTTGTTGCATAATCTCCGCGATGTATTCCAATAACGGTTCCAGGAAGAGACGATAGGGAGAATTCAGCATCACCATCCGCACGCCCTCGCCCCACGACATCCATTTCTGGCGGACCTTCTCTGCCTCGGCTGGTTCGATGACAATATGTACCGCAGTCACGTCATTGGATAACTCGCGCGCATAGCGGAGCGCCGCCAGTGTTCCCTGATGCACACCGCTGATGGGCATGATGACGCGGTGACGAAGCGTATGCGGGGGAACAGTTCCAAAATTGTCGAGCGAGAGTTTTTTGGCGAGGGTTTTATAATGGCGATGAATTGCAAAAAATATCGCAACTAGAATTGGGATTAGGATCAAAATGACCCATGCACCATCCCGAAATTTTGTTATGGCAAAAACTACCATTACTATTGCCGTGCATGTTGCTCCAAAGCCGTTGACAATCATTTTGAACTGCCAGCCCTCCTCATGCTGCAAAGTGGAACCAGCTTCGATAACTTTCTCTCCAGGTTTCAAGTGACCACCCTTCCACCAACGTCTTGCCATGCCAGCCTGCGAAAGTGTGAAGGAAAGAAATACACCAATTGCATAAAGAGGAATCAAACGCGTGACACTTGCCTGAAATAGGACGATTAGAAGGGAGGAGATTACGGCAAGAGCAACAATGCCGCGTGAGTAAACCAGACGGCTTCCACGATAGGTGAGTTGACGGGGGAGAAATCCATCACCCGCATGAAGTGCGCCCAGGCGGGGGAAATCTGCAAAGGCTGTATTCGCGGCCATGATGAGGATCACCGTGGTTGCGCCAATTACCATCAAGTATAAGACCCCTCGGCCTTCAAAAACCGTGCGCGCCAGTTGAGAAATAACAGTTTCTTCTTCAGATGGGATGGCGCCAATATGACCGGCCAAATAGGATATGCCAAGAAAGAAGGAACTGAGGATAACAGCCATCCATATTAGTGTGATACCCGCGTTTCGGCTACGCGGTTCTTTAAATGCAGTGATACCGTTTGAAATCGCTTCAATTCCTGTTAACGCTGCTGTACCACTCGAAAAAGCATGCAGGAGTAAAAATGGTGTGACTATCGCCAGAGGCTCGGCAAGTTCAATGTGAGGAGGATTCACTACTACTCCCAGCCCTCCAGATAGCTGCCGCACCAATCCGATGCCAACCACCAGTAACATCATGAGGACAAAAAAGTACGTAGGGATGGCAAACGCTGTGCCAGATTCTTTTACGCCGCGTAGATTTATCAGCATGATGAATAACACTGCAATGACACTAATCCAGACGCGGTATGGGAACAGGGATGGATACGCAGAAACCATCTGTGCCACACCGGATGAAACCGATACTGCCACGGTCAGGATGTAATCTGTCAGCAAAGCCGCACCTGCGGTTTGTGCAGGCAGTTCTCCCAAATTGTCACGGGCCACAATATAAGCGCCACCACCACCTGGATAGGCGTGAATGGTTTGTTCGTACGATATGGCCACGATTGCGAGCAGGAAAACAATGGCAATCGAAATTGGGAAGACGTTCTGGAGCGCAACGCTTGCTCCCGCGGCAATCAAGATGGCTAGAATTTCTTGGGACGCATAAGCGGTGGATGACAGCGCGTCGGATGCAAACACTGCGAGACCGATAAACTTCCCAATGGTCTGGTGCGGCGCGTCGGCGGTGGATAGCGGACGACCGATCAGCCATGAACTTAACGTCTGCGGCGGTTCATAATCGGTGGTTCGTTCGATGATGGAGGTCGGTGTGTGTGATTCGGGAGTGATCATTTTCTTGTAACTTGATTCCGTAAATTATCCAAACAGGCTGTTCCAAAATAGAAGCAGCGCGGCTTCGAAAATAATGGAGATTAACAGCAGGGTCATCTGCGCCCAGTCGTGCGTGCCAGGCTGGATGCGAATTTGCAGCAGGAAGAATCCGAGGATGATTGCCAGCGAACCCGTCCAGGCCAGCGTTTGTTTGAACCAATGGGGGCCTGATCGTTCCTGCGGGGTGAGACCCGAAAGGATGGTGACAGGCACGTTCAGGCTCGATTCCAGTATCTGGTCGAGTGGCATGCGCGATGGGCCCGCGTACTGTTCCGAGAAACAGACGATTGTGTCGCTGTTCTTCAAATCGGATTTGATGGCGGTCACCCAATCCGTCCCCAATTCAGTGCGGACTTCGGCAGGGACGTTGCCGCTCTGCGCGAGCGCGGACAGTGTCACCAATTGCCGCCGCAGGCTGGGTTCATCCACCGCGTCTTTGCATAGACCGAGGAACTGCACGCGGCTTCCGAGGGCATTCGCCAACTCCCAGATTCTGTGGATGGCGGGCGTGTAGTCCGATACAGCGTCAGGGACGAGAACGATCAGACGGCGGTCAGGCGGGGGGTCCGTGTGAGAAGCGATGGGGTACGTCAAGAAAGGAGGACGGGAGTCAAGTTTTGTCATATCACCTCGCAGACGGTAGTGATGGTAACTATCTCGTATAAGACGGTGACAAAGAATTTGACCAATCCCATAAAAAACAAATAAAAAACACCCTTTTGCAAGGGCGTTGTAAGGATTACGCTCGCGTCATTGCGATGAAGCCGATGGTCGAGCAGCGTTCTCTGCATACCGAGACCAAGGCTAACGAAGCAATTCCCAACATTATAAGGAGATTGCTTCAGGTGGAAAAGCGACACCCTCGCAGTGACGGAAAATCACTCATCCGCGATAAAGCGATACCCAATTCCTGGCTCGGTGAGGATGATCTGTGGATTTTCGGGGTCTATCTCGATTTTCTTGCGGAGTTGCCGCATATAGACTCGCAAGTATTCGGTGTGGTCGGCATCAGCAGGGCCCCAAACATTCGTGAGGATGCTTTGATGGGTAAGCACGCGTCTGTGGTTGGAGGCAAGATAAGCCAGCAACTTATATTCGGTGCCCGTCAATTTGATTTCTTCCTCGCCGCGTTTGATGATATGCCATGCGAGGTCGATCGTGATTTGCCCCGCCTTTACCACTTTGCTTTGCGCGCCCGTCCTGCTTGCGGAGTGACGCAGGGCCACGCGCACGCGCGCAAGAAGTTCCTCGATACCAAAGGGTTTGGTCAGGTAATCGTCCGCACCCTTGTCAAGCGCGGCGACCTTGTCGCGTTCGCTGTCGCGCACAGATAGGATGATGATGGGGATTTGCGTCCACTCGCGCAGGCGCATGCAGACCTCCACGCCGTCCATGTCGGGCAGGCCCAGGTCGAGAATCACGATGTCGGGTTCGCTCGAAGCGGCGAGGGTGAGTCCATCCTCGCCGCGGCTGGCCGTCGAAACACGGAATCCCTTTTCGGTCAGAATGGTGCGGATCGCCCGCTGGATTTGTAATTCATCGTCAATGACGAGGATATGCGGCGCGTTGGTCATTCGTCCTCCGTATCCATTGGCAGTCGCGGCGGTAATGCTCCATCCCAAACCAATGGCAGGGTGAAATGGAAGGCCAGCCCGTCAGACAGGTTCTCTGCCCAAATGCGCCCGCCGTGCGCTTCGATAATTCCCTTGCAGATCGAAAGCCCCAGCCCTGTCCCCGTCACGCGGTCTGCGGCGGTGACGCGGAAAAATTTATCGAAGATGCGTTCCAGATGTTCCTGCGGAACCTGCGGTCCCTGATTGCTGACCAGCACGTGAATCGATTCGCCTTCTACAAAGGCATGCAGGTGGATGACGGTTTTTTCTGGTGCGTATTTCACACTGTTGCTCACCAGATTAGTAAAAACCTGCTCCATTTGCACAAAGTCCACAGGCGCGAGCGGCAGGTCTTCAGGCACATCCACTGCAAGTTGATGTTCGCCCGCGAGATGCTTCATGCGTGCCAGCACGCTTTCCACGATCTCGAGCAGGATGTTCCACTCGCGCTTGGGTTTGAGTGCGCCCGATTCGATGCGCGACATATCGAGCAGGTTGCCAACCAGCAGGTTCAGATGATCGGCTTCGTCGTCAATCGCGGCAACCAGTTCCGTGCGCGCGGGCGAATCCCAGCCCACCTCTTTCCCGCGCAGACTGGATGCGGCGGCCTTGATAGTCGAGAGAGGAGTTCGAAGTTCGTGCGACACCGACGATAGGATGGCGGTCTTCAATCGATCGCTCTCTTCGAGGACTTTTGCGCGGGACTCGGCCTCCGCGAGACGCGCCCGTTCGAGCGCCAATGCCCCCTGACTGGCGAAGGTCTGCAACAAACGCTTCTCATTGGACGAGATGGCCGGGGACGCTCTCCACAGCCGAATCTCCCCCAGAACCCCGCGCGCTGCCTCGATGGTGACAGTCAATTCTGGCGAACGGGCTGGAGGCGCGCTTTCGGGCAAATGAAATGAAAAGGCTCTTCCGCCTGAGATGTTTATTTCCACATATTCGCCCTGCGAGACGGCCTGCACCTGCCTGGCAAGGATTTCGGCAATCGCATGTTCATTGTGAAGCCCTGCCAGCGCCATGCTGATTTCGTAAAGTTGGGTGGCTTCACGCTCGCGCGCCGTTGCCACAGCGAGACCTGCCTGCATCCGTCCCACCAACTGGCTGATGACCACTGCCACGATCAGGAACACAATCAGAATGACCACGTCCGTGGGGCGATGAACGGTGAACGTGTAATAGGGCTTGAGGAAGAAGTAATTGAACGTGAGAAAGGTGACCGCCGCGCTGGTGATGCCAGGTCCCAGCCCCCAAAAGGCGGTGATAATTCCCAGTGGCAGAAGATATAGGAGCGCGATGAGCGTTGTTTCCAGAATATCCCGCAGGATGAAAAAGACAACCGTGATCAACGTGATCAAAGCAAAGGCCGCGAGATAATGCCAGAAACGAGAGAGGAGGGATGGGATTCGCATACCTGCGAAGTCCATTATACCTTTAGAGGGTTAAGCCTGATTCCCAGCATCTTGACCGTCTTCTATACTTTCAATCGATACCCCACACCTGGTTCCGTGATCAGATAGTGTTGCCGACGTGGGTTCGATGATAAGAGACAGTCACTTCCAAAGTGACTGTCTCTTACTTTTATATTAGTATCAATGGACTATTGGCAGTCGGGACATCTCTTTGTATAGTTGGCGCAATCGTGGGGGAAATCCCGTTCGAAACAACCATTCCCCAACCACAATCAATCTTTCTTGGATTTTCCCGACAGGCAGGGAAATCAACAACCATCGTCAAAAATCAGGAGGTATGTACCATGGCTAAGAAAATCCAGGCGTGGGCCACCTATGGCCCGAAGATTCAACTCGGCAAAGCGATGAGCTCGGAGGAGATCATCGAGAACATCATTGCCGCCACCAACCAGAGCAGGGGATCGGTGCTGGCAGTGCTGGCCGAACTGGATGTGCAGACTGAGGCAGGTCTGAAGGCGGGGCGCATTGTCCAGATGCCGAATGGGACGCACTACGAACCCATCGGCAAGAAGGACGGCTCCATCAATATCGGCGTGCGGGTGAACCCCGACCTCGACAAGAAGGTGAACGCGGGTTTCCGCGGGACGTGGCTGAACTCGGAGAACGTGAACAAGACCGAGGCCGAGATCGTTGCCCTGTGGAATGAAGACCATCCCGAAGATTTGATTCCCACGGAAGACTAACGAACTCCTTCATCCCTGCCTGCTTGTGAAAATAGGGACGGCCTGGCTAATGCCAAGCCGTCCCTTCGTGTAGTCTTTGCTTTTCAAAGCCCCAGGTTTGTTGGCTTAATCGAAAAGTTTCTTATTGAAACAAAAAAGTTTCTTACTGAAACTTGAAAGTTTGTTGGCTTAACGGAAAGGTTTCTTATTGAAACCTGCGGGAAGGGTGAAAATGTTACTTTGATGGGTGGTTGAGGGGCATGATGACAAGAAGGCAGGCGCTATCGAAGTGCGAGAGATAATTCCAGATGGGCTTCGCAGGCCTGCGAAGCCCATTATAGCTTTTGAGAAAAACTGCTTCAAGCGGCAGGCATATTCCTTTGCGCTACATTTACATCTTCAGCCTATACCCCACACCTGACTCTGTGGTTATATAGTGCGGGCGCGCAGGGTCAGTCTCGATCTTGCGGCGCAGGTTGCTGATATTTACTCGAAGAATGTGCATTTCATTTTCATATGCAGTTCCCCATACCTGTTTGAGTAGTTGTCGATGTGTAAGAACTTTCCCCGCATTTTGCATCAGCAGCCGCAGAATATCATACTCGGTGGGTGTCAGTGAAATTTGGTTTTCATTTACGACCACGATTCGGCGGGAGATATCCATTTGCAATTCGCCGACTTGCAGCATCGGTTCATCGGGTTTGCTGGCAAGGCGTCGCATCACAACGCGCATGCGTGCCATGAGTTCCCCCGTGCCGAAGGGCTTGGTGAGGTAATCATCCGCGCCTGCATCGAGGGCGGCGATTTTGTCGCTTTCGGCTTCACGCACAGACAAGATGATAATCGGTGTCTGCGACCATTCACGCAGGCGGCGAGTCACTTCAATTCCGTCAATGTCGGGTAAGCCAAGATCAAGGATGATGATTTCGGGGCGGTTGGCAATTACTGCCTGAACGGCATCCTCGCCTGTGGCGGCTTCGTAAACGATAAATCCCTGCGCACCCAACGCGGCGCGTAAGTAACGCCTGATGGATGTCTCATCGTCGACGACCAGAACGCGTTGGCCTGTTTCGCTCATTGACCTTTATCCTGTTCGTTGTTTAGCAGCAATTCCACGCTGACAATTGTTCCACCTCCATCACGAGCGAGCGCATAAATGTTGCCGTGATGCGCCTCGATGATGCCCTTACTGATGGAGAGTCCCAGCCCTGTTCCGCTGACGCTCTCAGGGCGCTGGACCCTGTAGAACTTATCGAAGACGCGCGTTAAATCCTCAAGCGGGATACCTACCCCGCGGTCCGCGATTTCGAGGCGAACTGTATCATCGAGAAGCGAGGCAGAGACTTCGATCAGGGTATCTTTGCGCGAATATTTGACGGCGTTCTCCAAGAGATTTACGACAACCTGAACGATAAGGGTAAAGTCCATCGGCACGAGAGGAAAGTCATCGGGTACATTCACGTTAATCTGATGATCCTCGGCGCGTTTACCAAGTTGTTCGAGGGCGGTGCCAATCACATCCTGAATATCGCCTGGTTCTCGATGAAGCCTGATGGCGCCGCTTTCGATGCGCGTCATGGAGAGCAGGTTACCGACCAGACGATTTAGACGGTCAGCTTCTTCGCGTGCCGTGCCTATGAGACTGCGCCGATAATCTTCGTTGAGACTCTCGGCCTGTTCATCCAGGCTGGTCAGCGCACCCGTTATCGCAACCAGCGGGGTGCGAAGATCGTGCGAAATGGAATTGAGCAAAGCGGTCTGTAATTTTTCGGCGGCCTGCAGCAGTTCTGCTTTTTGAGCCTGCTTTGCCAATCCCGCACGTTCGATGGCAAGCGCGGCCTGGTTCGCGAAGGCGGCTAACGTCTGGCGTTGTTCAGGCGTAAGAAAATTCCCTGAATCTTTTGGGCGGACGCCTAACACACCAACGATGTTGTTGGCGGTTTTGAGCGGCAGGCAGCGCAAGGCGGCGGCGGGCAAGGTATCAGTGCCGCGGCCGGCAGGTTCGTTATGTTCAAATGCCCAGGCCGCGACGGCCAGTTCATTTTCATCGGGTTCGAATCCTGGCGAATTTGCGAAAGTAAGGAGTTGTTTGTTTTCGGGGAGGAAGATGGCAACATCCCTGCCAAACGCCTGGCTGATGTGCGAGACGATGATTTCTGCCACTTGTTTCAGGTCGGTGGCGGAGGTCAGGTCACGGCCAAGGTTATATAGGGCAGAGGCCTGTTTTTCACGTTGAACCGCGGATTCAGCCTGTTCGCGCACGCGCGCGGTCAAGGAACTGATGACGAGGCCGACGATGAAAAGGGCAATAAATGTGAGAATATATTCCGTATCATTAACGACAAATGTGTAGTAAGGCGGAACGAGGAAAAAATCAAAACTGAGCACAGACATGATTGCCCCCAATAAGGAAGGACCGCGGCCGAGAAAGACTGCAGAAACAACCACCGATGTCAGATAGAGCATAACCAGGTTTGTTGGTTCCAATTCCCCGCGGATCAATAATCCAAGCAACGTGGAAATCGCGACCAAACCCACACTGGTCAAATAACGTCCAAGTGGACGATGTGGCTGGAACGATTCGGGGACAATTATCTTCTTCGGCTCGAACTCCGCGCTGACCACGTATACGTCGATGTTGCCGCTGTGGTAAACGAGTTGATCAACGATGGAGCCGGTCAGCATTTCCTGCCAGCGCGGTTTGATGGGTTTACCGACCACTACCTTAGTAATGTTGTTCTTGCGCGCAAAATCCAGTACGGCCTCGTGGATGGACGGCCCCGTGAGCGTAAGGGACTTGGCTCCCAACTCCTCCGCAAGTTGAAGCGTCCGGCCGATGCGCTCACGGTTGGGGGGCTTGTTCTCGGGTTTGGAGGCGATCTCCACGTAGACGGCGAACCATTCGGCGTTGAGTTCGTCCGCCAGCCGCCGCGTATTGCGGACGAGTTTTTCCGCCAGGGGGCTGGGGCTGATGCAGACCAGCAAACGTTCGCTCGCCGCCCACGGACCCGAGATGGCGCGTGTCTGCATGTACGAACGCATCTGGTCGTCCACGCGTTCCGCGGCGCGGCGCAGGGACATTTCGCGCAGGGCAGTGAGGTTCCCCTTGCGGAAAAATTTCTGGATGGCGCGCGCGGCCTGCTCGGGGATGTAGACCTTGCCTTCATTTAGACGCGTGAGCAATTCATCGGGAGGCAGGTCAATCACCTCGATCTCGGCGGCTTCATCAATCACGGGGTCGGGAATCGTCTCGCGCACGATCACGCCCGTCACCTGCGCTATGATGTCATTCAAACTTTCGAGGTGCTGGATGTTGAGTGTGGTGTACACGTCAATCCCCGCGTCGAGAATCTCCTCCACATCCTGAAAACGTTTGGGATGGCGCGAGCCAGGCACGTTGGTGTGGGCGAATTCGTCCACTAAAATCAACTGCGGGCGTCGCGCAAGAACTGCATCCACATCGAGTTCGGTCAATGTCACATTGTGATATTCCAACTGCTTGCGCGGTAGAACTTCCAACCCTTCCACCAACTCTTCGGTTTCTATGCGTTTGTGCGTCTCCACATAACCAACGGCCACATCCACGCCCTGCTCCTTGCGCTGGTGAGCAGCTTCGAGCATGGCATAGGTTTTGCCCACGCCCGCGGCATAGCCGAGGAAGATCTTTAGTCTTCCTCGGTTGGGTTCTTCTGATCGAAGATTTCTAAGCAGCTCATCAGGATCGGGACGACTTTCCATCAAACTTATTGTATCCCATCCAGTGCGAGATTCAATAACAGGACATTGACGCGCGGTTCGCCCAAAAAGCCAAGTTGACGACCTTCGGTATATTTCTCCACGAGGGATCGAATCTCCGCTTCGCTCACCCCCCGGGCGGACGCGACCCTCCGAACCTGGTACAAGGCCGCGGCGACGCTGATGTGTGGATCGAGTCCGCTGGCGGAGGTAGTGACTAAATCAACAGGGATCGGTAGCAAATTGTCGGGGTCGGCGGCTTTGAGTGCATTGATACGCGCGTGCACCGCTTCCAGCAATGCGGGATTCGTCGGTCCATAATTCGAACCGGACGATGCGGCGGCGTTATACCCTACGGCGGAGGGACGTCCCCAGAAAAACTTCGGGTTGTCGAATTGCTGGCCGATGAGTTCTGAACCATAGACTTTACCATCTACAATAATGATGCTGCCATTGGCTTGATGCGGAAAGACAACCTGCGCGAGACCGGTCACAACCAGCGGATAGATCACACCAGTGAACAGAGTGAGCAGGGCGAGAAGGGTGATCGCTGGGCGAAGTTTATTCTTCATGGCACAATGACTCCCGAGGCGAGAACCACAATCCAGGCGATGTTGACCATGAATAGCCACGGCTGCATCGCGACAGGAATGTGGAATGTGTTCGGCGTCACACTCACAATCAGCAGGATTGCCACCGAAAGATAACCGCCAAACTTTTGAATGATTCGTTTCGTTTTCATGTTCACTCCTATGCAACTCCAAGCCAGGCCAACAGCATGTCAATCAATTTGATTCCGATGAACGGCGTGATCAAGCCGCCGAGACCGTAGATCAACAGGTTGTCGCGCAACAACTGCGCCGCGCCGACCGCTCGATACGGAACGCCGCGCAACGCCAGCGGGATGAGGGCAATGATGATGAGCGCGTTGAAGATCACCGCAGACAGGATGGCGCTCTCGGGAGTCGCCAACTGCATGAAGTTCAATGCCTGCAACTGTGGATAGGTTGAGGCAAATGCGGCGGGAATGATTGCAAAGTACTTGCTCACATCGTTGGCAAGACTAAAGGTGGTCAGCGCGCCACGCGTCATCAACAATTGTTTGCCGATCTCCACGATCTCAATAAGTTTCGTGGGGTTGCTGTCCAGGTCCACCATGTTGGCGGCTTCACGCGCGGGCTGTGTGCCAGTGTTCATTGCCACAGCAACATCGGCTTGGGCAAGGGCAGGCGCGTCGTTCGTGCCGTCGCCTGTCATGGCGACCAGTCGTCCGCCCGTTTGATATTCGCGGATGAGTTTGAGTTTGGCTTCGGGCGTGGCTTGCGCCAGAAAATCGTCCACACCTGCTTCGGCGGCGATGGCGGCGGCGGTCAGCGGATTGTCACCCGTGATCATCACCGTCTTGATGCCCATCTTGCGGAGATGAGCAAAACGGTCCTTCATGCCGCCTTTGACGATGTCCTTCAAATGGATGACTCCCAAAGCCTTGTTGTCGCGAGTTACTACCAGCGGAGTTCCCCCTGCTCGGGCAATGGATTCCACTGTCGGTTTGAGGTCCGAAGCGACGCCGTTTCCGTTCGATTGAATCAACTGAGTCATTGTGTCAGGCGCGCCTTTACGGATTTGCGTCCCATTGAAATTGACTCCGCTCATGCGCGTCTGCGCGGTGAACGGGATGAAGTGCATTCCATCCACGGTGTGACCACGTAGGTTGAATTTTTCTTTGGCAAGCACCACAATGGAGCGACCTTCGGGAGTCTCATCGGCAAGCGAAGCAAGTTGTGCGGCTTCGGCAAGTTCGTTGGCGTTGGCGCCGTTGACGGGAATAAATTCCACCGCCTGACGATTGCCTAGCGTGATGGTTCCTGTTTTGTCGAGTAGCAGCACATCCACATCGCCCGCCGCTTCCACGGCGCGCCCCGACATGGCAATGACATTGCGCTGAATCATTCTGTCCATGCCTGCGATGCCGATGGCAGAAAGCAAACCGCCGATGGTGGTCGGGATGAGACAGACGAGCAGCGCGATGAGCACAGTGATGGTGATGGGCGTGCCGCTTCCGCTGGTTTCGACGCTGTAAATTGAATACGGCAGCAGCGTGGCGCAGACGATGAGAAAGATGATAGTGAAACCCGCCAGCAAAATATTGAGCGCGATCTCATTCGGCGTCTTCTGACGCTTCGCGCCTTCGACCATGCTAATCATGCGGTCGAGAAATCCCTGCCCAGGGTCGGCGCTGACGCGGATGATGAGCCAATCCGAAAGCAGACGCGTACCGCCTGTGACCGCGGAGCGATCCCCACCCGCCTCACGCACCACAGGAGCGGATTCGCCCGTCACGGCGCTTTCATCTACCGAAGCGATTCCAACAACGATCTCGCCGTCAGCAGGCAGAATGTCTCCTGCTTCAACGAGATACAAATCATCTTTGCGAAGCGCGGTGGATGAAACCAATTCCACTTTGGCAAGCGCAGTCTGTACATCGTTGGCTTCCCCACGTATTTTTTTTGCAGGTGTATCCTGTCGCGCCTTTCGCAGCGACTCGGCTTGCGCCTTTCCCCGTCCTTCCGCCACGGCTTCGGAGAAGTTGGCGAATAAGACAGTGAACCACAGCCACAATGCAATTGTGCCAATAAAACCAGCAGGTGCTTCGCTTTGTCCAATGAGGGATTGAATCCACAACATGGTGGTGAGCACGCTGGCCACTTCCACCACGAACATGACGGGGTTGCGAACCATCCAGCGCGGGTTGAGTTTGATAAAGGATTCCAGCACGGCGCGTTGATGCATTTCGCGGCGGGCTTGGGTTTTGTTTTTGGTAGTCATATCAAAATCCATTCTTTATACACAAAGGACACCTAGGTCACGAAGGAAAACCATTGAAAATGCTTTCCCCTTTTTGTACTTTGTACCCTCCGTGTTTCATAATCATCTAAAGATCATCAGGTGTTCCACAATCGGTCCGAGCGCCAATGCAGGCAGAAAACTTAATGCGCCCACGATGATGATGACGCCGATGAGCCAGGCAATGAATAGAGGCGTGTGTGTTGGCAATGTTCCTGCGCTTTCAGGGACTTTCTTCTTGCGAACCAGTGAGCCTGCAATCGCCAGTGTGGGGATGGCCAGCCAGTAGCGTGCGAACAACATGGCAATGCCCAGTGCGGTATTGTAGAAAGGTGTGTTTGCGCCCAGTCCAGCAAACGCCGAGCCATTATTGTTTCCCGCCGAGGAGAACGCATACAGCACTTCGCTGAACCCATGCGCGGACGGGTTGAAGATCATTGCCTTGCCAGCAGGCGATATGACCGCAACCGCCGTTCCAACCAACACAACCACCACAGGGACGAGGATCATGATGGAGGCCATCTTCATTTCATAGGCTTCAATCTTCTTGCCAAGATATTCGGGCGTGCGTCCCACCATCAAGCCAGAGACGAAGACCGCGATAATCACAAACGCCAACATGCCATACAAGCCAGAACCAACACCGCCGTAGATAATCTCGCCGAGTTGCATAAGCCACATTGGGACAAGTCCGCCCAGTGGCATGTATGAATCATGCATGGAATTGACTGATCCGTTCGAGGCGGCGGTCGTCGCCGTTGCCCACAGCGCGGAGTTGACAATGCCGAAGCGCACTTCCTTGCCTTCCATGTTGCCGCCAGGGTTGATGTTCGTTTGCGTTTGGTCAATACCTATCGCTGCGAAAACGGGATTGCATCTTTGTTCCGACCAGACCGCGAGGCCCAACACCATCACGAAGATGACCGTCATCGCGGCGGACAATGCCCAGCCCTGGCGCGTGTCTCCGACCATCTTGCCGTAGGTGTAGCATAGCGCGGCGGGAATGAGGAGAATGGACAACATCTCAATTAGGTTGGACAGGGGAGTCGGATTCTCAAACGGATGCGCTGAGTTGACGCCGAAGAATCCGCCGCCATTTGTGCCGAGTTGTTTGATGGCGATCTGTGAGGCGGCGGGTCCCACCGCGATGACTTGTGCTTCATTCCCCGCCGATGGCTGAATCAGCGACACGGTCTGATACTGGCTGAAAGTTTGCACAACACCTTGCGAAACCAGCGCCAATGCCAACACCAGCGAAAGAGGAAGCAGAATGTAAAGCACAGATCGTGTCATATCCACCCAAAAGTTGCCGATCTCTTTGGCGGTATGACGGACGATGCCGCGAATTAGAGCAACCAACACCGCCATACCAGTAGCCGCAGAGACGAAATTCTGCACGTTCATCCCAAGCATTTGGGTGAGATAACTCATGGTCGTCTCACCGCCGTAGCCCTGCCAGTTGGTGTTGCTGGTAAAACTGACTGCGGTATTCCACGCAGAATCGGGGGAGACTGCACCAAGTCCCTGCGGGTTGAGGGGGAGAATCCCTTGTAGTCGTTGAAGCAGGTAGACCACGATCAAGCCAAGGATGTTAAGCATCAGCATGGCAACGGCGTAGATCTTCCACGTCATTTCGGAGCGCGGGTTAATGCCTGAGATGTGGTAAACAAATCGTTCCACGGGAGCCAGCACAGGGTCAAGAAAGGTGCGCTCGCCTTGGTAGACTTTCGCCATGTACGAACCAAGCGGCTTGACCAATGCCACTAAGACAACGAAATAGAATCCGAGTTGAATCCAACTGTAAGTGTTCATCCGAACCACTCTGGTTTCAGTAAAGCCAAAACAAGATAGACAAGTAGAATCAAGGCAAGGATGCCTGTGACTAGATACAGCAGGTTCATTTCCTTTGCTCCATCAACTGCTCACACACTGAAACGAATCCATAGGTAAGGGCGAAAAAGAGAAGTGTCAGACTAATAGAAAACAAATCCGCCATCGAAGTATCCTTTCAATGGCGGATGGTAACTGCTGAGGGATTAATTTGGCGTCAATAACGTAGGAGAAAGTATCAAGAAATGGTCAAGATTTTATCTGCACTGATCACTGATAACTGATAACTCATCACTTCTCTTTCCTTCCCTTCAACACCAACCGAATCGGTGTGCCCAAAAATCCATGCTCTTCCCGAATCCGATTCTCTAAAAATCGGCGATACGAGAAGTGTGCCAGTTTGGGATCATTCACATAGATCATGAACGTCGGCGGGTTGGAGCGGACTTGTGTGCCGTAATACATCTTCAGCGAACGTCCCGCGTGTGATGGGGCGGGGTGTTCGTCCTGTGCCTTCATCAGGATTTGGTTGATCTGCGAAGTCGCCAGGCGCGCCAGCCGTTCTTCCTGCACACGCAATGCCATCGGCAGGACCTGCTCCACACGCTGGCCGTTCTTGGCGGAGATGAACAGCAGGGGGACGTATGCCATGAAATTTAACTCTTCCCGAATCTTGTCGGTGAAGGTGTTCATCGTGTATGTGTCTTTCTCCACCGCGTCCCATTTATTCACCAGCACCACCACACTCTTGGATGCTTCCAGCACGAAGCCCGCGATATGCGCGTCCTGCGAACTGATGCCTTCCACTGCGTCAATGACCAGCAACACGACGTCCGCGCGCTCGATGGACTTGAAGGCGCGTAACACGGAATATTGCTCCACGCCCTGCTCAATCTTTCCCCGCCGACGGATGCCCGCCGTATCTATGAGCGTGACAGCCACCCCGTTGAAATCGAAATGTGTGTCAATCGAGTCGCGCGTCGTCCCCGCGATGGGGCTGACGATGGCGCGCTCTTCTCCCGCCAGTTTATTCAGCAGGGATGACTTGCCCGCGTTCGGCTTCCCGACGATGGCAATCTTGACCGAATCATCCTCCTCATCCACGGGTTGCTCGGGGAAGGACATCACCAGCGCGTCGAGCAGGTCGCCTGTGTCCGTCCCATGAACGGCTGAGATAGGAAACGGGTCGCCCAGTCCCAGTTCGTAGAATTGGGTCGCCATGTCGCGCCGTTGCACGCTCTCGCATTTGTTGGCGACGATAAGAATCGGCGGCTGATACGTCTCGCCGACCTTCTTCTGTGTGCGGCGCAAAATCTCGGCCACCTCGCGGTCGGGTTCGGTGACGCCCGTCTCGCCGTCCACGATGAACAGGATCGCGTCTGCGTCGCGGACGGCCATCAATGCCTGCTCGCGAATCTCTTTAATGAAATCCGCCGAACCGATGGAGAGCGGGGTCTTGCCGCCGTGTGCAGGGTCAATGCCGCCCGTGTCCACCACGTGGAAGGCGCGTCCGTTCCATTCGGCCTCCGCCACCAGACGGTCACGCGTGGTGCCAGGCGTGTCGTCCACAATGGCAAGACGTTCGCCGATCAGGCGGTTGAATAATGTGCTTTTACCGACATTCGGTCGGCCGACGAGCGCTACAACAGGCTTCATGTGATTTACGATTTTCCGATTGACGATTGATGGTGGTCGAGTAGGCGGCGGGTCTCGATACGGGTCTCAATTTGCTTCGCAACTTGACCCTACTCGACCATCGCCGCCGTACCGAAACCACTGCTCACTGAACACTGGCCTCACGGCGTTGGCGTGGCCGCAGTCGTGATGGTCACTTCCACTGTGTTGGGAAGCACGGTCTCCACCACAATATTTGCAACGAGGATTTCCACTTTGGGTGTGAGTTGATAAACGCCCAGGCCGAGATCGGTCACATCAACCACCACGCGAATGTCTTGAAGCAGAAGGGAGTCGAGCAAGGGCGCGGGCCCAGAAAGAATTACATCCACTTCGGAGGGGGAGATTTGTGCGTCCAACCCCTCGGCCAGCCCCACCACTTCGATGTTGATTTTCGAAAGCGTCAGGTTGCTTTGAATGGGTGAGATGCCCACGCGCACTTGCACGCTTTGTTCGCCCACCACTGAAACGCCCTCTGGCAGGTTCAGCGCGAGGCGTGTGGTGATGTCCTCGCTGGCGCCGCGCAGTTCAAGCGGCTGGGTCTCCAAAATACCGGGGAGCGCATTCACCAGCGCGGGGTCGGTGGAGTATACCGTAACAATCGGCGGAAATACGGACAGGTCGGTGAGCAGATAGCCATTGGCGACCTGTCCCTGCACCAGCACCTTTACGGCAACATCGCGATAGCCTCCCTGTTGGGAAACGGGAATGTTCACCGATACCGTTGACGGGTTGATGCTCAGGCCTCGCAGAACCTGGTTGTTCTCGTTGTAAAGTTGCACTTCCGTTTCCTGCTCGATGCTTTCGCGCGTCCCCGTCAGATTGACGATCACGCGCGCCCGCTCCACCTGTTCGACCAGTGACTCGGCTCCCGAAACCAGCACCTCCAACGGTTCCAGCGCGGGATTGCCGGCCTGATAGCCGGTGGCAGGCTGACCATTCAACGTTAATCCGACGGGGAATACGCGGCTGGCAAGCGGTTCCAGCGTGACCGTGAAACTGCTCGGCGAGACCGAGACGATGCGCGCCGGGCCTTCGCTCACCTGCACCTGCACGCGGAGAGAGTGTTCTCCCGCGCTCATCCCCGAAAGGTCTGCCACTGCGCGGATGGGTTTCTCCTGCCCGTTCAGCCGATCCCAGACCGAACGCGGCGCGCGCAGGGTTATTTCCACCTGCTTTGGAATTTCTCCGACGATTACCAGTCCCGGGTCCTGCCCGACGATCTCGATAGTCACAGTGTTGCCATAGGCGCGTTGCTCGTCCGGGTCGGCCGCGGTGACGGCCGCGATCCAGACTGCGATGGAAAGCGTCAACGCCCACAGCAAGGTGCGCCAGTATTGGCGAAACCAGCCGATCATCGTTCCTCATCCTTGTGCGGGAACAGGCGTTGGAACCAGGCGCGTTGCGGCTTGTTCAATGGACGGTAAAAAGCCATCAGGATGTTTTCCAATCGTTCGGGGTCAATGCGGCGGATCATGCGTCCGCTGTGGGCGATGGAGATGGAGCCCGTCTCCTCAGAGATGACGACCGCCACCGCGTCGGTGGCCTCGGAGATTCCCAGCGCGGCGCGGTGACGCAGTCCCATCTGTCGCTCGGGGGAGCGGTTCAGGATTCCGCTCGAGGAGAGGGGCATCACGCAGGCGGCCGCGACCAGCCTCCCATCCGCGATGACCGCCGCCCCGTCGTGCAGGGGGGTGTTCGGGTAGAACGCCTGCAATAAAAGTTCGGGTGTGACGCGGGCATCCATCCGCACGCCAGTTTCAGTGTAGGCTTCGAGGCTCTCGAGCCGCTGGAGGATGATCAATGCGCCGTGCTGTCGGGCGGAAAGTCTCGCCGCCGCGCTGACAATGGCCTGGATGGCTTCCTCGGTTTCGGCGCTGGCCGTCTTGCTGGAGGATGCCATTAACGTGCCCGCGCGTCCGATGCGTTCGAGGGCGCGGCGGATTTCAGGCGCAAAGATGACGGGGATGGAAAGGAGGAGGGCGGGCAGGGCGCTGCTGATGAGCCAGGAGAAGGCTGGAAGAGCCACGAGGCTGGTGAGCAGTGCCAGCAGGACAAATAGAAAGATCATGCCGCGCAACAGGGACATGGCCTGGGTGTCGCGCAGGCTGTAGAGCAGGCCAAAGAAGATGCCCGCCACCAGCAAAATGTCGAGAACACTCAGCCAGTTGAGACGTTGAAAAACGAAGAGGAGGTTGCTGATAAAGTCGGCCACGGTCGGAGATTAGGAATTGGGAATTACGAATTAGGGTCCCCGGAGCATTCTCCTGTGCTAATTCCTAATTTGTAATTCCAGTTTAGATGGGTCGCAGGACACGGTCCTGCCGCAATTGTTTGAAATACAGCGCCGCGCCCTCGGTCTTGTATTCGGTCGCCGCATCCTGCCAGGCCTGGATGCCCAGTGTCTGCGGGGTGCGTATTTCGTACCCCAGTTTTTTCCAGAGGGCTTCGTTCGCGGCCAGTTCGGATGAGGGGAAGATGAGCGAGGCTTCGGACTGCAGTTCGTGTGAGGCGCGTTCCATTTCGTTGATGAGCGCTTCGAGCGCCGCGGCGGAGTCGACGCTCGCATCCAGGAACAGGTCGGTGGTGCGCGCCACCAGGTTTTCCACCTGCCAGCCGGCCAGCCCCACCAGCCGTCCGCCGGCGTTGAGCATCAGGTAGGCCTTGTCGCCGAAGGCTTCCATCACATTTTCGGCGGTCATCTTGTGCTGGCCCTTGCTCAGGCGGGTGATCAATTCGGCGATGGCCTGCGAATCGCGCGGGCGTCCGCGTTGCACCATCAAATCGCCGCTGGATTCCTTGTGGATGATGGGCAAGGTGTCTGTCACAGGTGAGACCTGCTTCCATGCCTCGGTCACCTGCTTCCACAGGTCATCGTACGAACCCGTGTTGCGGATGACCACCCCTGCCGCCGCCACCTTTTCATTCTGCGGTGATTGCGCGTGGACGCGTTCCTGCGCCTGTTCGCGCGTCATGCCGCGCTTGCGGACCAGTCGCTCCACCTGCACATTCTCCGGCGCGTACGTCACCCAGATCGCGTTGCAGTAGGTTTTCATTTCGCTTTCGAGAAGTTTAATCGCTTCGATCACCACTACTCTCTGGCTGGCGCGGCGGATGAAAATGTCCGCGGCCTGCCCAACCAGCGGATGGACGATGTTCTCCAGCTGTTCCAGCGCTTTCGCGTCCCGGAAGACCAGCCCCGCAAGTTTCGAGCGATCGATCTCCCCATCACTGCCCAGGATCCATTTTCCGAACAGGTCAATTATGGGCTGATAACCGGGCGCGCCTTTTGCGATGGCGCGGTGTGCCAGCGAGTCGGCATCTATGCTGTACGCGCCAAGATGCTCCAACATGCGTCGGACCACACTTTTGCCGGTGGCAATATTACCGGTCAAGCCGATGATGTACTTCCCGGACCATTTACTCACAAGAACTCCTCAATGGATACTGTACCTCTATTTTACTTGAAAAATCCCAACAATCACCGCGGCGGGCGGTCGTTTTTCAATTGACTTTCACTTCCTACGCGAGTATGATGAAACTGCCTCAGGCTGGTCGGGCGATCGCGGTCCTGTGTTTACGGGATCGAGGAAAGTCCGCACTCCATAGAGCACGGCGTCGGATAGCACCCGGGGCGGGGAGACTTCGTTTGGAGTCAACCTGCCGGATAAGGGCCACAGAAACAAACTGCGCACCCACCCTTCGGGGCAGGGACGTGAAGGTGAAAAGGTGGTGTAAGAGACCACCGGCGCCCGCCGTAATGCGGGCGGCCAGGTAACCCCCGCCGGGAGCAAGGCCAAGCAGGGACGATATCGTCTGCGGACGGAAGGAGGCGGCTCGCTTCCTTATACGCCCCTCCTAGAGGGAGGAGCCAGTCCCGGGTAGGTCGCTTGAGCGGCGCGGCGACGCGCCGCCTAGAGAGATGATCGCACAGGCAGGGTGAAATCCCCTTGCCAGACAGAATGCGGCTTACAGACCAGCCGAGGCAAATTACTCATTTATGCCCTAGACAGAACCCCCAAAAGGGGGCGATGTGCGGCTTACAGACCAGCCGAGGCACTTGTAACGCAAGATAATATCTTGCGTTACTTCTCTATCATGCGACGAATTCCTGTCCTCACTCTCGCCCTCTTCCTCGTCCTCGCCTGCACATTGCCGACGGACCCGCCTCCCGCGCTGACCATCGAGACGCTACGCGCACAAGCCTCCGCGTCTCCCTCTATCACGCCTCCCGCTGGACCTTCGGCGGCCGCGGCCACCCTGAGCCCTGTCCCTGCTGACGAGCCGACGGGCAAGATCATCTACACCTGCCAACTCGCGGGAGATCAACTGTGTCTCATCAATGCCGACGGGACAGGTTTTCGCCAATTGACGAGCGATCCCGTTAAACACTGGTACGCGTCCATTTCGCCTGACGGGGCCAGCGTCATCTACAGCGCGTACGCGGAAGACAACATTTACGAAATTTACGAATTGAATCTGGCCAGCGGACTTACAACACAATTAACCGATAAACTCGGCGTTTGTATCGCGCCCGAAATTTCACCTGATGGCAGGCAAATCGTCTTCACGTGGGGAAATGCCAAAGGGGCCTCCCAGATCTGGGTCATGGATAGAAGCGGGGCAAATCCGCACAAAATCCACGCGCAGGGCTGGGATCCCACCTGGTCGCCCGACGGAACGCAGATATTGTTCGCGTCGAACATGGAAGGCGCGAACCAGTTGTTCGTCATGAATGCCGATGGATCGAACGTGCGCCGCGTCACCGATTTCGATTCCCTGCGCGGACGCTCGGACTGGTCTCCCGATGGCGCTTGGATGGTCACCTACAACGGCCAGCCGTGGAAGCGCGAAGTGTTCATCTTCCGCCCCGATTTCACCGACTTGCGGAGGTTATCGCCCGAAGGCGGGAACAGCCAGGGGCCGGGTTTTTCTCCCGATGGAAAGTGGGTGACGTTCACCTCGTATTTTGATCATTATGGGGATGATCTGGGTTGCGAAATCTACATCGTCCGCGTGGACGGCACCGACCTGCGCCGACTGACTGATAACGATTATTGCGACTACCAGCCGCGCTGGGGGCCATAAATGAAAACCCAGGTTTCTCTGAGAAACCTGGGTTTTGCATCAAAATCCCTGATAGACAAATGTCACTACATTGGCTTGCGGACCGAGGAAGATGATCAATAGCCAGAGTGCGGCGACAAGTCCCCAGGCACGGGCGCGGGGAGTCCACTTTGTAAAAAACGCGTCGGCGGCATGACGCGATGCCTGCCAGTCTAGCCAGAGGGTGAAGAGCGCGGCCGCGAACAGGTCAATGAACGGAATGGTGGATGTGATTTGCGTGGTGAAATCGAACAGGCCAGAAAAATAAACCAAAGCCGTCCGCAGGCTGGAGGCCGCGAAGGGAATCAACGTCAGCGTGGTGATGGAGAATACTGTCAGGACCGAGAGCGCATCTTTGATTCGGCTGGGGGGACGTGATGACTTGAAGAGTTGTTCCGCCACCAGATACAGTCCATGCAACGTGCCCCAAACCATCACGGAGGCATACGCGCCATGCCAGAATCCACTGGCGAGCATGGTGAGGAGAGGCGGCAGGAGAATGGTTGGCAGTTGCGGCCAGCGTCTTTGTATCAGCCAGCGGCGTGTGGGGAAGAAGATGTAATCGCGCAGCCAGAACGAGAGACTGATGTGCCAGCGCGTCCAGAAATCACTCAATGAGTTGGCGAAGAACGGTTGGCGGAAGTTGGGGCTGAGTTCGATTCCAAACAGCGCGCTGAGGCCGCGCACGATGGAGGTGTAGCCCGCGAAATCGTTGTAGAGTCCGAAGGTAAAGACCAGCAACCAGATGAGTTTTTCGAGCGAGGAAAACGCGGCGGGGTCGGAGAAAATCGTCGGCGGCAGGAAGGAGGTCAATCGGTCGGCGATGATGATCTTGCGGAGCAGGCCGACGAGGATGAGTCCACCGCCGCGGGCCAGCGCGGACGCGTCCACGCGGCGAACCGCTCGAAGGTCAGAGATGAAGCGGGCGGGACGTTCGATCGGGCCTGCGAGCATCTTCGGGAAGTACGTCAAATAGAGGGCAAAGTCCACGAGATCGTCCGCCGAGTCCGCTTGACGATTGTGGATGTCAATCAAATACGAAATGGCTTGCAGGATGTAAAACGAAAAGCCGATGGGAAGGAGGAGACTCAACGCTTCGGGCGGGACGGGGAGCAGGCGCGGGCCGTAGGGGCCACTGAGGAGTTTGAGCGCCGCGAAACTGACGAGGTTGAGACCGACGCCGAGAGCGAGCCAGGCGCGGGAAGCCGCTTTTTTGCCAATGTAAAAATTTAAGATGGTGACCGCGATGAGAACCAGCGCGTATTGCGGACTGATGGTGACGTAGAAAAAATAAGAGGCCGCGAGCAGCCAGATGTTTTGGGCTTTGCGCGCGAGGAGATAGTAGACGGCGAGGGTGATGGCCGCGAAGAAGAGGAAGGGAGGAGAGATGAGTTGCATGAGGCTGCGTGTTTGTCATTGCGAGGAGCGTTCGTTGCGACGAAGCAATCCCCGCGCCGAGGAAGAGATTGCTTTGGGCGAGTACGCCCGCGCACTGACGGAGACGACAGTGGGTTACTTGAAGAAACTTTTGTTCTCAGCCATCATTTCGCCGAGCCACTGGCTGAATGTGGCCGCGCCATGCTGGTTGAGATGAAGCCAGTCGTACCAATGTTCTTTGGGGATTTGGATGGCGATTGATTCCGTGCGCCAAAATGGGATTTGATTCGATTCGAGAATCTGAACCAGCGTGGGGAGATATTCGTTATCGTAAGCCAGCCACGTCTGCGCGTCGGACGAGTCGGATTCATGGTAGGCGGGGCCTTCGAGGAAGATGATCTTCACGCCTTTTTGCTGGAGCGCGATGAAATTCTTAACGGCCTGCATCTGTTGTGGATCGTCCCAGGCTTCGCGGAGACGGGCGGGAGTCATCGTCAGGTTTTCGATGTACGGCTCGCGGAAATCCATTGCGGGCTGGAATCCCTTCGACGTGAGGTAACGCGTCTCTTCCTCCATTTTGGCGCGGTTGGGAATCGTCAGCCAGTATCGCCAGGTGAGGAAATATCGCCAGCCATACGAATTGTTTACCAGCCAGCCGTTGCGTGACGGTTCGCCGCGATTGTACGTGACCCAGTCAATTCTTTCGAGATAATCCACGTTGGCGATCACATCGTGGACATCGCGCGGCAGGATGGCGTAGATGATGACCTTCGGATGAAAGCGCGCGATGACTGCCTGCGCGATGGGCGTGGCGTTCTCGATGGTCAGCGCGGGCAGACCCAGGTTGTAGCAATGGATCGTTTCGCCCGACTGCTCGCGGTAAACCTGCTCAACAATGGCGGGATCAATATCCGAGTTGGCGACGGAACTGCCGAGGAAGAGACAGTCGAGAGTCCCGTCGCGGCGGAGTTGCGATTCGAGTTGATAAATTTTCGCGTCGAAGAGGAAACTATCGGCGTTGACGGACGGCGCGGGGAGCAGGTTGCCGAGGGGAGTCCGCGCCACAATTTCCGCAACGAGAAGGAAGAGGGGAACGGTGAGAAGGAAATAAAATATCCCGCGCAGGGACGGTTTGGAGAGGTGGAGAGTTTCGCGGGAGAAGATGGGATGCATCGTAGCAGATTCTCAACGCGAATGACGCAAATTTTGCGAATGAAGAAAATTCAAAAAGAAAATTTGCGTTATTCGCCCATTCGTGGCATTCGCGTTAAAGGGCTTGGTCTTAATCGCGATCCACATCATGGGAATTGGATTCGCGGATGCCTGCGGGCGTGATCTCGATGAACTCGGCGTTGGCCTGCAATTCGCGGATGTTGTGCGCGCCGCCGTAACTTAATCCAGAACGCAGTCCACCGACGAGTTGATGTAAAATTTCGCTGACGTTGCCGCGATACGGCACGACGGCCTCCACGCCTTCGGGAACGACCTTCGACCAGTCTTCCTGGTCCTCGGCGGATTCGTCCTCGCCGCGTTCTGACATGCGCCTGTCCATCGTCGCGCCGAGAGATGCCATGCCGCGGACGACTTTCACCTTCTTGCCGTCGCGTAAAACGGGTGAGCCTGGCGCCTCGTCACAACCCGCGAACAGGCCGCCGATCATCGCTGTCTCCGCTCCCGCCGCGAGAGCCTTGACCAAATCGCCTGGGGTGCGGATGCCTCCGTCCGCGATGAGGGGGATGTCGCGGCCAGAGTCTTTCACACCCGCGAGACTGTCCATGATGGCGGTCAATTGCGGGACGCCGAAACCTGTCACAATGCGCGTGGTGCAGATGGAGCCTGGGCCGATGCCGACCTTGATCGCGTCCGCACCCGCTTCAGCCAGTTCACGCGCACCTGCGCGCGAAGCCACGTTTCCCGCCACGATTTGCACCTTCGGAAATTCAGCGCGCAAGGCTTTGACCATCTTAATGCAGTGATCGGCGTGACCGTGCGCGATGTCCAGCACAAGCGCGTCTGCGCCCGCGTCGAGCAGGGCCGCGGCGCGCTCGCGTTCGCGCGTGGTGACTCCAATCGCCGCGCCGACGCGCAGGCGTCCCTTTTCATCGGTGGTCACGTCAGGTGATTGATTTAATTTGATCAGGTCGCGGGATGTGATAAGCCCAACCAGGTTGTCGTCATCATCCAGCACGGGCAATTTTTCGATGCGATGTTTGTAGAGCAGGTCGCGCGCCTGTTCAACCGTCACGTCTGGTTTGGCCGTGATGAGCCGTTCGCGCGGAGTCATCGCGGCGCGGATGGAATCTATCGAAGCGGGAGCCAGCATCAGGTCCCGTTGTGAGACGAGGCCGATGAGACGGCCCGCGTCCATCACGATCAACGCACCGACCTTGTGACGGTCCATCGAAGCGCGCGCCTGTTCGATGGTCGCGTCGGGACCGATGTTGTACGGATGCTCGATGATGAAACCCTGCGCGCGTTTGACGGTCTTCACTTCGCGTACCTGATGTTCGATGGACATGAAGCGATGCAAAATGCCGATGCCGCCCGCGCGCGCCATCGCGATGGCCATGCGCGCTTCGGTGACGGTATCCATGTTGGCAGACAGGATCGGGATTTTGATGTTGATGTTCGCGGTCAGCCGCGTGGATGTGTCCACGTCCTGGCGCGATTGAATCGCAGAACGACGCGGGATGAGCAAAACGTCATCGAAGGTTAAACCTTTGGTGGGTCGAATGTGCATGGGAACTTCCTTACTTTTTGCCGCGAATGACGCGAATTTCGCTAATTTTCAATTCGTGTGAATTCGCGAAATTCGCGGCTGGGTTTTGCGCTAATCAGGCACGCCCGCGGCTTTGATGTCTTTGAGATTCAATTGCAGGCTTTTGCGTCCGTTGTACTCGTTTACTTCAAAAGTATACAACACGTCCACAATTGGCGGCAGGTTCGCGAGCAGGTCGCCAAGCCGAAAGCCAATGGAGTCGAAGGTGAAGCGTCCGTCGGTGAGCGACAGTTTTAAATGTTTGCTGTCCGCACCCACCGTTCGTTTGCTTTGCACTTTCACTTTGCGCGAGATGAAGACAGGTTCGGGATTTCCGTAGCCTGTAGGCTGGAGTCTCTCTAATTGCTCGATCAGACTGAACGTCAACTGCGAGAGCGGGACTTCTGCGTCGGCGGAGATGCTGTGACGGAGGTCGCGCTCGTCCAACTCTCGCTTCGCAATGGACCTCAGGCGGTCTGCCAGTGCTGATAGGTTTTCGTTGCGGACGGTGAATCCCGCCGCGGCCGCGTGGCCTCCGTGACGGACGAGGAGATCAGCACATTCGTCCAGTGCGCGCGTGATGTGGAATTCGGGGATCGAGCGGCACGAGCAACGCGTGGTCTCCTCGCCGAAATGACCGACGACCGCGGGGCGATAATACACTTCGGTGAGACGCGAGGCGGCCAGCCCGACCACTCCGTGATTGAATTCGGGATGAACCGCGAAGAGCAAGAGGGTGTCACTTCCTCCCTCGAGTGCCAACGCTTCAGCCTGTGTCTGGATTTCCTTTGTCAACTTCTGGCGCTCTGTATTTTGTTGATTCAACTTGATGGACAGGTCCCCTGCTTCTTTCACGTTGGTTGTTGTGAGCAGATGATAGGATGCAAGCGCCGAATCCAACCGTCCTGACGCGTTCAATCGCGGGCCGAGCGTGAAACCAATGGTCACCGCGTTGGCTTTGCGGATGTCCGCGCCCGCCACGTTGGCGAGAGAAAATAATCCCTGGCGCGAGGTCTGCCGCATCTGTTCCAGTCCCTTGCGGACGAGGGCGCGGTTTTCACCTGTCAGCGGGGCGAGGTCCGCGACGGTGCCGAGGGCGACGAGGTCGAGGTAATCGTTCAATCGCGGACGGTCTACGGTCAACAGTCTGCCGTCCAGCAATAAAGCCTCCGCGATCTTATACGCGATCCCCACGCCCGCGAGATATTTTTCGGGATACGCGTCGCCTTCCTGTTTGGGGTTGAGGACGGCCAGTGCGTCGGGGAGGTTGCCTGAGGGTTCGTGGTGGTCCGAGATGATGAGGTCCAGCCCGAGGTCCCGCGCGTGGCGGGCCTCGTCGGGCGAGCGGACGCCGCAGTCCACGGTGATGACGAGGCGCACACCGTCGTTCGCGAGGGCGGTCAGCGCTTCGTTGTTGAGTCCATATCCCTCGTCGAATCGGTTGGGGATGTATTCTTTCACGTCGCCGCCGAGCGCGCGCAGGAACTGGACGAGCAGTGCGGTGGCGGTGACGCCGTCCACGTCGTAATCGCCGTAGACCGCGATGGATTCGCGCTCCGCAAGTGCGGTGTTGATGCGATCCACAGCGGCGCGCATGCCTTTCATCTGGAAGGGGTTCGTGTCGTAATTGGGTTGGGCGCTGAGGAAGGCCTCGGCTTCATCGTTATTGGCGATACCGCGGTTGAAAAGAATCTGTCGAAGGATGGGGGGATGGGAGGCGAGCGCAGCGTCCGCTTCGGGGGTGATGCGGGATTGGAGGAGCCAGCGGTTTTTGTGGGTCATAAAGTGTCAGGTTTCACGTTTCAGGTTTCAAGTATGTTTGAGACAAGACGAGTATAAGCGGAGAGGGAGGGAGACGGAAGGGTTTTCTACTCCCACGGCGCGAGGATGGGGACATTTGTCGCGTCCGCGGCGTGACCGAGGAGGGGCAGGCCCCAGGCTTCGGAGATTGTCCGCAGGAGGGAGTAGATGGTGTACGAGGTCGCGTCCTGGAATCCGTTTTTAGCGCGGGGGGAAATCAGGATGGTGGCGACGCGCCCGCCCGCGGGTTCAGGAAGACCGCAGCAGGAGGCGTCTGTCTCGCCTTCATCAAAGGTGATGACGATGAGGTAATTGTTGCTTTTCGCTCTCAGGGCTTCTTCCAACGGCGGGAGGAAATCTTTCAGCCACGCGTCCGCTTCGGCAAGGGTGCAATCATGGCCGATGTTGCACATGTTGGGCGTGATGAAGATGAAGTTCGGCAGAGTGTCATCCTCGTAAAGATCGTCGAGGTCTACCACGTGATCGCGGCAACGCTGCCTGTCGTTCAGGATGGAAGCGTAGTACATGAAGGGGTTGTGCTTCGAGACGTATTGGTCGGTGGGGTCGGAGACCCAGCAATGGAAGAGCATGCTCTCCTGATAGGATCGCCACGTCCGTCCGCTGTCTTCGATCAGGTCTGCGAGGTTGACCGCGTCCACGGGGCAGTTCTTGCAGGTTTCGGTGTAGCCGTAGGTGTCGCCGCCGATGAGCGCGACGTAATTCGGCAGGCTGGGATGCGTGATGGCGTAGTATTGTGTCAGCAGGGTGTGTTCCTCGGCCAGTTGGTTCATATAGGATGCGTCCGCGCTTCCGATGACGGAATCGAATTCCTTGTTCTCGAAGGGGATGATGACGATGTGGTCGAAATTGGGAATGGCCGCGTTGGGCGTGGGCGGCGGCTCATCCAGTGGTGGGACGATGGGCGCGGGCGTGGCGGTGTTGGGTGTTTGCGGAATGCAGGCCGTAAGGACAAAAATTGCAATGAGGAAAATAGAAAAGGAGCGCATGTTTTATCCGTTCTTTGAGGGTTTCTATCTGGTAAATCAACATAACAGTATAATCCCTCTCATGGACATTACCACCCCTGCGTTACTTTTCCCTGCCGTGACGTTGTTGATGCTGGCGTACACAAACCGCTTCAACACGCTGGCCACCATCATCCGCAATTTGCACAGCAAATATCAGACTGAACGGAACGAGAACCTGCTGGCGCAAATTGGCAATTTGCGTTACAGAGTTTACTTGATCCGCAACATGCAGATTCTTGGCGTGGCGAGTTTGTTGCTGTGCGTTGTGAGCATGTTCGCCCTGCTCGAGGGCTGGCTCATCGTTGGGCAATGGTGCTTCACCATCGCGTTGATCCTGATGATCGTCTCGATGTTGTTGTCTCTGCGCGAGGTGCAGGTCTCTGTCGGCGCGTTGGACTTATTGTTGAGCGAGTTGGAGGAGGAAGAAAAGAAGGGGTGACCGCGGCCCAAAGTTCACGCGAGCCGCGGTCATTCGGTGGAAGCGAATCTGGCTTTACGGCGAACTGGTCGAGTTCAGTTCGGATGAGCCGCCCTCCTGAAGGACGGTTACATCCGCATCACTGGGGGGCGTCGCCTTTACGCCAGTGGGTGCCAGGACGAACGTGGTTCTGCCTACGATCAGCGGCGAATTGGCGGCATTCCAAACACCTTGAATAAAAATGTTCGCTCCGTCTTCGGGCGTCAACCTGACCGCGGTGGGCAATGCGTAATATCGGCAGGCTGAATCCGTTCGGTCTGTGGCGTCTGAAAATTGTAATATTCTTGACCCGGGGCTGTTTGTATGAGTATAGGTGTTGATCTCGATATAAGACAAAACCACGTTCGCAGAGGCAGTGTAACAGAGTTCCACGGCGACTAATTTCAGGCTTCTTCCATAGAAGACAGTGGGGATGGAGGGGTGAAGCGAAAGGAAATTACTGCCGGTCGTGGTCTTCTTGAAATAGATCCCACTCGAATAAATTTCAGTTGAAACATTATCCGTTGAATTGAACGACTGCCAGTCACCATACCCTGCACTGATGAGGATGAGGCCGTTCGCCGGCGGGATGTTGACCGATTTTTGAATCCATTGCGCCGCCTGCCCACGCGTGGTGAAATTATCTGGAAAGAACTTGGTCCCGTTTGCCAGGCCGTTTGTCTTCATCCAACAGATGGCTTGTTCAAATTTATGTCCGTTGGTGTCTGTAAAGCAGTTGGTGGCGGCATACACGCTTCCAGCCCAAAAAGTGACGATGGCAAGGATGATGACTGCAATGATTGACATCAGGCGTTTTTGTTTCATTTCAAGTTCTCCTTTTCTTTGAAATATAGATATATTCTATCCTAATTGGAGAATTAAGCCAGCCATTAATCAACTGCAATCGCCTCATCCTCTCACAGTGCGGAAGTGTATAATCGTCCCATGTTTTCATATAAAATTACCGCCCGCAACGGACGCGCCCGCACGGGGACATTCTCCACTCCCCACGGCGATCTGCTCACACCCGTCTTCGCGCCTGTTGGCACACAGGCCACGGTCAAGACCCTCACGCCCGAAGATCTCAAAGGTATCAACGCCTCATTGGTGTTGAGCAACACCTATCACCTCTACCTGCGTCCTGGCGACGATCTCATTGCCGAGTTCGGCGGACTGCATCGCTTCATGAAATGGCCGCGTCCCATGTTGACTGATTCGGGTGGCTTCCAGGTCTTCTCGCTGGCACAGACCCGCAAAATAGACGACGAGGGCGTCACCTTCAAAAGTCACATCGACGGCTCGACGCACTACTTCACGCCCGAGCGCTCGATCCGCATTCAGGAGAATCTCGGTGCGGACATTATCATGGCCTTCGACGAATGCTCCGATCCGAACGACCACGACTACAGCCGCGTCGCCATGGAGCGGACTCACCGCTGGGCGGAACGCTCCCTGCGTGCCAAACGTCGCGCCGACCAGGCCTTATTCGCCATCGTACAGGGCGGCGTCAACGCGGACCTTCGAGCGGAGTCAGCGAAATTTATCGCTTCCCTCGGGACGCCCGGCATCGCCATCGGCGGACTCTCGGTGGGCGAGACGAAAGACGAGATGCACGCCATGCTCGACGTGGTGACTCCCCTCCTGCCCGAAGACAAGCCGCGCTACCTGATGGGAGTCGGCACGCCCGAAGACCTCATCAACGGCGTCGCCCGCGGCGTGGACATCTTCGACTGCGTTCTACCCACCCGTCTCGCGCGTCACCACTCCGCCTTCGCCCCCGAAGGACGTCTCAACCTGATGAACGCGGCATTCGCCCGCGACCCCAATCCCATCGACGAGACCTGCGACTGCTACACTTGCAAAACCTTCTCGCGCGCCTATCTTCGTCATCTCATCATCGCGAAAGAATTGCTGGCTGGCACGTTGCTTTCTATCCACAACCTGCGCGCGCTGATTCGGCTGATGGAGTCCATTCGTGGCTATATTGCCGATGGAACGTTTGAGGCGCGCGTGCCTGAATTATTGGAGCAGTGGTCGAATAATGCCAAAAGACTTAACGATGATGAACAGAAAGTCGAACAAGATTAAGGCACTTTTCCTTCGTCGCCTTTGTGTACTTCGTGTTTAGATGTTTCCATGTTCCACCTTTCCTTTTCTCCCGATTCCCCCGAATCCATCCTCCGCCTCTCCATCCTCGAGTGCGGACAAATCTGCTACACCCGTCACCTCATAACATCCAATGACGGCAACATCTCCGTTCGCGTGGATGAAGGTCGCATCCTCATCACCCCCGCGGGGATGTGCAAAGGCCGCATGGACGCGGACGACCTGCTCCTCGTTGATCTCGATGGAAACGTGCTGAAATCCGCCAACGACCGTCGTCCCTCGTCCGAGACGCCGATGCACCTCGAAGTCTACAAACTCCGCCCCGATGTGCGCGCCGTCATCCACGCGCATCCCATCTTCGCCACCGCGCTCACTGTCGCGGGACTCGACTTTCCCGATGACGTTTTGCCCGAGGTGGCGCTCACGCTGGGACGCGTCCCCGTCAGCGCGTATGCCACCCCCTCGTCCCGCGAAGATGCGGATGTCATCCGCCCGCTGATCGAAAATCACAACGCGATCCTGCTTCGCCAGCATGGCAGTCTCACCGTCGGCAGAAATCTCGACGAGGCGCTCATCCATCTCGAACGTATCGAACATGTGGCCGAAGTCTTTTATCATGCCCGCCAGTTGGGGGATGTCAAGCGCATTCCTCTCGAAGAACTCCGAAAGTTGATAAAAAAATGAGGACCGTTTTCTGGGAAGACAACTCTGTCAAAATGATCGACCAGCGCCGTCTGCCGAACGCGCTGGAGATTCTAACCTGCCAGACTCATGCCCAAGTCGCGCACGCGATCACAGACATGGCGATCCGCGGCGCGCCTGCCATCGGGGTCGCCGCGGCTTTTGGTCTTGCGCTCGCCGCGAGAGAATCGTCGGCTCGAACTCCCGACGACCTGCTTGCCGACCTGCGCGCCGCGTCCACGCTCCTGCTTTCCTCCCGACCCACCGCGGTCAACCTCGCCTGGGCAGTGAACAAAGTTTTACGTTTTACGTTTTCCGAATCCGAAACCCTTTCGACGCAAGCGTTACGTGAACGCATTCTTTCCGAAGCCCAGCGCCTCGCGGACGAAGACGTGGACATCAACCAACGCATGGCGCGTCACGGCGCGGACCTGATCGCGGATGGCGACACGGTCATCCATCACTGCAACACAGGCGCGCTCGCCGCTGTGGATTGGGGAACCGCGCTCGGTGTGATCCGCATGGCGCACGAGCAGGGCAAACGCGTCCATGTGCTGGTGGACGAGACCCGTCCGCGCTTGCAGGGAGCGCGTCTCACCGCCTGGGAGTTGGAGCAGTATGGCATCTCGTACGAGATTATCAGCGACAACATGGCGGGACATTTCCTGAAAACGCGGCAGGTGCAAAAGGTCTTCTTTGGCGCGGACCGTGTGGCCGCTAATGGCGACGTGGCGAACAAGATCGGCACGTACATGCTCTCGCTGGCCGCGCACGATAATGACGTTCCCGCCTACGCGGTCGTTCCCACTTCGACGATTGACCTGTCCCTCGCCACGGGTGATTTGATTCCCATCGAGGAGCGCGACGCGGACGAAGTGCTCGGCCTGGAATTCCACGGCGAACGCGTCGCACCCGTCAACGCCAAAGCGCGCAACCCCGCTTTCGACGTCACCCCGAACCGTCTCATTTCTGCAATCGTGACAGATAATGGTATAGTTCGTCCGCCTTACCATCTCAATCTCTCAATCATCCTCCATTAACCATCCTCTATTCAACCATGACCCTCCTCCACGCTCTCCTCCTCGGCATCATCCAGGGACTGACTGAGTTCATCCCCGTCTCCTCCACCGCACACTTGCTCATTGGACAACAACTGCTCAATATTCCCATTGATGAAAAAGTATTTTCGTTCAATGTCATAATTCAACTGGGCACAGTTTTTGCCTTATTGGTTTTCTTTTGGAAAGAATACTGGCATATTATTCGCGCCTTCTTCCTCGGCATCTGGTACAAAAAGCCCTTTGAGACTCACGACACCCTGCTCGGCTGGTTGCTGATCGTCGCCACCATCCCCGCGCTCATCGTGGGCTTCCTGATGAAGGACGTGATCGAAACCATGTTTTCCGACCCACTCACGCAGGCAGGCATCCGCCTCTTGATGTCTGCCGCCCTCCTCGGACTCGTGGAACGTTTGGGCCGCCGCACACGCAAACTCGAATCCGCCACCTGGTGGGACGCTTTGGCCGTCGGCTTTTTTCAGGTGCTGGCACTTTTCCCCGGTGCCTCACGCAGTGGCACCACTATCGCGGGTGGCATGGCACGCGGACTGGATCGTCCCTCTGCGGCGCGTTTCGCCTTCCTGATGTCCGCTCCGATTCTCCTCGCTGCGGGCGCGTACGAGTCGCTCAAGGTGATTGAGATGACGGGCACACGTGCCTTCCTCCCCTATCTCTTCACGGGCTTCGCCGCCGCGGCCGTCGTCGGCTGGCTGTCCATCAAATGGCTGTTGGGCTTCCTCGGCAAACACTCGCTCTACTATTTCGCTGCCTATTGCGCTATCGTCGGCACGCTTATCCTTTTCCTCCGATGAAAAAAATATTCATCGTCTTTCTTCTTTCCTCTTTCATCTTTTCCTGTTCTCCGACTCCCTCGCCATCTCAAATCGTGGATGTATACGCGTCTCCCGCGGCCGCTCCTTTTTTGGATGAACTCTATGCCTGCGCGGATTCCTCCTCCGTGACTTTGAACCTGACCTCCGACTCGCCCGACCTCTCGCTCCATCTCGGTCTTCCCGACGGGTGGGCGGGGTCTGCCTTTCAAGTGGCCGCCGAGGACATCCTGATTGTTGCCAGCCTGCAGAGTCCGCTCCCGTCACTGAGCATGGATCAGATGCGGACAATTTTCACGGGGCAAAACCCGTCCGTGCAGGTGTGGGCATACGCGTCAGAGGGTGAAACGCAGAGGTTGTTCGAGTCCGCCGTCATGGACGGGCGAAGCGTCACCTCGTTCGCGCGGCTGGCCGTCAGCCCGATGCACATGGTCGAGGCGTTGACGTCTGATCCGAACGCAGTCGGCCTCCTGCCGCGCCGCTGGATGACGGATGGTCTGCGTGAGTTATTTCTTGTAGCCAATGTTCCCATCCTCGCACTGACACCATACGAGCCAGAGGGAATTGCCCGCGATCTGATCGCCTGTATGCAAGAGTAGCGCGAATTTTATTTCGCTGGGGGAATTTGCGTTACAATTTGCACAAAGGAAAAAATTTTATGCGTGCGGTTGACATCATCATCAAGAAGCGCGACAAGGGCGAATTGACGCGCGAGGAAATCCGCTTTTTCGTGAACGGAATCGCCACAGGGCGTATTCCTGATTATCAAACCGCGGCCTGGGCGATGGCTGTTTTGTTGAACGGCATGACGCCGCGCGAAACTACCGACCTGACGCTGGCCATCGCACAATCGGGCGAGGTGCTGGATATGTCAGACGTGGTCAAGATCGCGGTGGACAAGCACTCCACGGGCGGTGTGGGAGACAAGACCTCGCTGGTGGTTCTGCCTGCCGTGGCCGCGTGTGGATTGCCCGTCGGCAAGAT
>QZIJ01000134.1 GCA_003598975.1 Anaerolineaceae bacterium
AGGTCAGAAAAGAACGAGAGCGGCTGGCCCGGGGCGAGAAGTCCCAGCAGGCCAAGTCCGCTCAGTTTGAGGAAGTCGCGGCGCGAAAGTCCGCTGTTGGTATTGCCCATCGTTCTAATAGTGGACTTTGACGGTCGTCCCGAATGTAGACCAGTTGTAGAGCCAGCCGGCGTCGGCGATGCTCATATTGACGCACCCGTGGCTCATGGGCGTGCCAAAATTATTGTGCCAGTATGTGCCGTGGATGCCGTAACTTTTGTAGAAGTACATCGTGTAAGGCACATCGGGCAGGTAATAGCCGGGGCCGTGCATGTCGGCATACAGGAAGCGGGCGTAGACTTTGTATGTGCCGGTGACGGTGGGGGTGGCCGCCACGCCCGTGGACACGATGAAGGAGTTCACCATCACGTCGCCTTCGTAGGCATAAAGACGCTGGGCGGAGAGGTTGATGTCTATCCAACGGACGCCATTGCCGCCACTGCTTCCGCTGTTGCTCGGCGGATTGGATGCCTTTTGCGTCGGTGCAACGTATGGCGCCGCGGTCGGGCGGAGGGGCGTGGGCGTATCGGGGACGATGGCAACTTCCATCACGCCGGGCGTATCGGTTGGCAGGGGCGTGTCCGTGGGAAGCGGTGTGGATGTGAATTCGAGCGTGGGGGTGATGCTGGGCGTGATGGTGAAAGTGAGCGTCGGCGTTTGGGTGGGAGTCGACGTCCACTCGGGGGTGTAGGTCGGCTTGGCAACCTCGGCCATCACATAATTCGATTCGAGCGTGGATGTGGGGACAGGATTTCCCGTGTCGCGCACAATGGACGCCAGTGCGGATGAGTTGCGGACCGACCAGGCCGCGAAGGCGACCACCACGCACACCAGCCCGCTCAACAACAGGATGGGAAGAAGACGATTGCGCCGCCTGGGCGTCTCTTTCGCGGACCGTTTGGCGGGCGCGCGTACCGAATCCGATTCGGCGCCCGGGCGACTGCGCGCCCATTCCACGGCTTTGTGCGCCCGTTGCGACCTGGAGTTGATCTTCAACGCGCGGCCGGCATAGAGCAGGCTCTCGCGCGGGCTGGAGACCGCCGCCAGAATCAGCCACGCATCCTCGAGGTCAGGATCGAGGCGGATCGCCTGTTCAGCCAGTTGACGGGCCCGGGTCTCGTCACCGCGGCGCAGGGCGTCGCGCGCATCTTGAATGATCGAATGGAGTTGGGAGGAGTTGGCGCTCATATTTTAAAGTAGGTCTGGGTTATCCTATGCGAAGTTTACCACCAAATCAGGCAATACAAACCAGGTTTCTACGAGAAACCAGGTTTGTGCGGTTACCACCGAATTTCCACCGGCGTGCCGATCTCAGCCCAGTTGTACAGCACACTCGCCTCGTAGGACCCCAGCACCACGCATCCGTACGAAACGGGGCGGCCGAGATACCCAGCCCACAACTCGCCACCGCCGGGCAAAATGGGAAGGGCATGAATACCGTTCTCCAGCCCGCCCGCGTAATAAATGCCAAGCCAGCTGGGCATCCAAATATTCCAGGTGGCACCGTAGGCATTGGGATACTTGCTTTGCACGTGAAACAGGCCGGCGCGCGTGCTGTTGTTGATCCCCGTCGAGGCTACAAAACTATAGATCAATTGGTCGTTCTCGTAGACGTACATGTGCTGTTCGGAAATGTCCACGAGGATGTATTTGCTCCCCGCATAAGAAGACGGCGCGGACTCGTTCCCCCCGGACGGGAGGCTGGATTCCTCCACGATGGACATTTCCAGCAGGGGGGGCGTTGCGGTGGGCGTCGGGAGAGGCGTGGCGGTTTCGAGCGGGGTCGCGGTTGGAAGCGGTGTGTAGGTGGGTTTGGCGATCTCCGCCAGCATGAAATGGATTTCGGGTGTGGCTGTCGGCAGGCCCGCCCCCCGCAACATGGATGTCACCGACGGGGACGCGGCCGCTGTCACTGCCACGGCCAGCAGGATGAGGAAGAACAATCCCAGCAAAAACAATATAAAGCGGAGTCCGCGGCGGGAAACAGGTTGAGCGTTCATTTCGGAAAGGGAGTTGGTTCGATATTTTCGTTATTGATAAAACACAAAATACCTTGCACGATGCCATCCGCCACCTTGTCGGTTCGATTGGTCAGGTAGTCGCGGTCGAGATTGAGGAATCCCGTCTCGATGATGGCGGCAATCGTGTTCGGGTCGATCTCGGAGAACGTATGATAATCGGTCATATCCCCGGTGATGCTCCCCGCGTGGAACGTCAGCCCGGTGACGCGCATGTAACGGTCCACCAGGCAAGCGGTCAGGCGATTGGCGCGGTTGATGTCGCGCGTGTCTAAGGCCGCGGCCACTTTAAATCCCGTGGCCTGATCGTTGATGTACTCGCACGAGTCGTTGTGAATGGACACCAGCGCCGCGGCGCGATATCCAGCCAGGCGCGTGTCATATTCCTGCAAAAGGTCCACCTGATAGCCGCGGGCGGCGAGACTGTTCTGCACGAGGGTGGCGATCTTCTGATTCACTTCCTGTTCAGTGAGCGTGACCGCGCCATTCTCGTCCACACAGACCGAGCCCGCATCATTGCCGAGATGTCCCGCCACGATTCCGATCCGCAGGGGAGGCAAAGGCGTGGAAACGGCGGGTTCCGCCCCCACCGGGCGCGGCGTCATCAACAATGCCCATTGCTCCGAAAGTTTGCCCACCGAAAGGCTGGAGGGCGTCCACGCGGTGAACAGCGTGGCGAGGAAGATCGCGACCAGGATTGTCGGTCCGAACAGATGCGCCCGCGCGGGGCGGCGCGTCCGTGGGCGAGGGGCGGATTTGATCTCGGAACTCATTGCGGATAATAGTACTCAATTGAAGGGGAAATGGCAAGGAAAATTGAAACGCGGTTTTTGTCTTGACTTTGCCTTCTCTCCTCGTTATGATGAATTTGAAATGGAGATTCATCAATGACCCTCGATTCCGAATCCTTTCGCCGCGCCATGCGCGCCTGGACAACTGGTGTGGCGGTCATCCTTGCCGCGCATGACGATGAATCGTACGGCATGACCATCAACTCGTTCACATCGCTGTCGCTCGATCCGCCGCTGGTGACTGTGGTATTGAAAAACGATACGCGTATTTTTGAATTGATCACAAAGTCCCACGCCTTCGGCGTGACGATACTCTCTTCGGAACAGCAGGAACTGGCCGAAGACTTTGCTGGGAGATTGCACGGTGCAGAACGGATGGCGAGCATCACGACCCGCACGCTGACGAGCGGCGCATCCATCCTGACCGAGGGGCTGGCCTGGATGGACTGCCGCGTCGTCCACACGTACGCGGCGGGCGTGAACACACTCTTCGTGGCGGAAGTGCTCGAGGCACAAGTTCGATCAACTGACAATCCACTGCTGTATCACGACCGCGCATATCATCAACTCGCGTCAGGAGGAACCCATGTCCGACCCACTGACTCCTGAAGAAAAACAAACCCTGCTCCGTCTCGCGCGGCAGGCGTTGGAACTGGGCGTGCGCGGCGAGAAACTCCCGCCGCTCGATTGGGATTCCCTCTCCCCCGCCCTGCGCGCGAACGGCGCGTCCTTCGTCACGCTGACGGTGCGCGGCGACCTGCGCGGTTGCATCGGCGCGCTCGAAGCCTACCAGTCTCTGGCCGCGGATGTGCGCGAACACGCCATTGCCGCCGCGCTGGAGGATTATCGCTTCCGTCCCGTGCAAGTGGCCGAATTAAACGGGATCAGCCTCGAAGTCTCGCGCCTGACCGCCCCCGTCCCGCTCGAGTATTCCAGTCCCGAGGATTTGTTAAAAAAACTCCGCCCGGGCGTGGACGGAGTCGTTTTGCGCGATGGGGGACGCCGCGCCACGTTCCTGCCGCAGGTCTGGGAGAAACTTCCCGACGCGGAGGATTTCCTCGCCAACCTGTGCCACAAAATGGGCGCTTCGCCCGACCTGTGGCGGCGTAAACATTTGAACGTCTTTACCTATCAGGTGGAGGAATTTCACGAGTAGCGCGAAAGACCTCCCGCACTATCGCACTCAACGGCGGTCGAGACGCAGGATATTCCCGTTTCGATCGGCGAGGTAGATCTCGCCCGCTTCGTCCACGCCGAAGGTGGTGATCTGTGCACCCGTCTCGAACAGGACGGTGGAGATGGATTCCTCGGCGTCAGCGCTGATAATTCTAGGAAGCGCGCCCCACACCTTGCCAGAGCAGAAATCTCCGTAAAAATAGACGCCCTGCCATTCGGGCATGCTGCCGCGATAGACATACCCGCCCGTCACCGAACAGCCTTGATCGTGACTATATTCAAAGAGCGGCGGACGATAATCTGCGGGAATGTCTCCTGCGGAATAATCGTGCATGCCCTCGAAGCGATTCCAGCCGAAGTTGATTCCGCCGGGCGTGCCCGCGGGCAGGAAATCAATCTCCTCCCACGCGCCCTGTCCCACATCACCGATCCACAGGTCGCCGGTCAACCCGTCGAACGAGAAACGGAAGGGATTTCGCAGACCGTAGTGGAAAACCTCACTGCCAAACGGGTTATCGGCGGGAACGGCATACGGCTCGCCGTTGTCCACGTCAATGCACAGGATTTTTCCGAGCAGGGTGTTGCGATTTTGTCCGTTGCCCTGCGGATCGCCACCCGAACCTCCGTCACCCAATGCTATGTAGAGATAGCCATCGGGACCGAAGGCCAGTCCGCCGCCGTTGTGATTGGGGAAGGGTTGTTTCACACCGAGCAGGCGGATTTCGCTATTTGGGTCAGCGATGTCTCCCGTGGCGGTAAACCGCGCAATGACCGTATCCCCGCCTACTTCGGTGTAGTTGACATAAAAGAATCCGTTGCCCGCAAAACCAGGATGGAACGCCAGCCCGAGCAACCCCTGTTCGTTACCGTCATCGTCCACACGCTCGCTGATGTCAAGGAAGGGAGTCTCGAGGAGCGCACCATTTTGCAGGATGCGGATTACGCCTGCCTGCTCGACAATGAACAGGCGTCCCGAACCGTCTCCCGCGTTCTGGATATCGAGCGGACGGACAAGTCCGCTGGCGATAGACTCCCAATAGTAACGCTGTGGATTTGGGAACTCGCTCACGTTCATCGACGGGATGGATGAGGCCGTCTCTGTTGGGGGCGGGGGAATCGTCGCGGTCGCAGTGACCGGCGCGAGTGTCGCGGGAAGCGAAAGGGGCGGCGCGCAGGCTGTCAGAATTAGGATGATCAGGAGGGCGAGTCGTCGCATGGTCTATTGCTTGTCTGAAACATCGGTTGTCTCGGCATCCACCACCTCGTCCGCGGCGGACGAATCGAGACTGCTCAGGCTTTTCATGTGTTCCTGCACCACTTCGGGCGGACAGAGCTCCACGAAGAGATAGTTGCCGAGCGAGATGATGGCAATATCGTCGAGCGCGGAGAGGCCGGGGATGGCGGCTATCGCATCGATCGGCCAGATGAGGTAGGCGAGGGTGGCCACGGGCAACAGTTTGAGCAGAATGTTGACACGGCGATCGCCCATGAGGCGGGCAATGAGTTTGAGGCGCACAGCGAAGTCGTGCAGAAATCCGCCCGAGGGAGGCACCAACAAATCGCCAGGTTTCTTTTGTTGCATGGGAAGCTCCTGTCAAAAAGGTTGACCCGATTATACGCTGAACGGGTAAGTTTTTTGCCGAACAGCCTGTCTGTTGGCCGTATGCAAATATGGTAATTCAATCATTGGAGTAAATGAATATGGATATGATCATTGACTTTCCCGGCGGTGCGCGGGTGGACGCACACTTCCGCGGCCAAACCATCGCGACCGACCAGCCCCCCCAGGGCGGTGGGGAGGATTCCGCGCCCATGCCCTTCGAGGTGTTCCTCGCCTCCATCGGCACCTGCGCCGGCATCTACATCCTCGGCTTTTGCCGCCAGCGCGGCATCCCCACCGACGGTGTGCGCATCGTCCAGCGCAACAATCGCAATCCCTTCACCGGCGCGCTGGAAAAGGTCGGCCTGGAAATCCAGGTCCCGCCCACCTTTCCAAAACAGTATCACAGCGCGCTGATCCGCTCGGCGGAACTCTGCCTCGTGAAAAAGACGCTGGAGAACCCGCCCACATTCGAGATCGCCACCACAGAAGTGGAAGCGGCGTAAGTCAAGCCATCAACCTGGGCATGTAAAAAAACAAAAGGGCACGCGCGTGCCCTTTTTGCATTACATTCAAGAGACGCCCTGCAACATTCTCACCAGCCTTTCGAACGCAAAACCAGTTCATCGCAAACCACCTCACGATCCGACGAAACTAGTATAATTGTTCTATATGCCCGACCCGTTCCTGCCACAGCGCCCGGTCGTGGCGATCCACCCGAAGATGCCCGAGGCGCTCACGGAAGCCCGCGCCATCGCCGCTTTCCTAAAAGAAAAAGGCCTGGTTGCACCGACAGGTTCCCTCTACGATGAGAGCCTGCGCCGCCGCGTCAAAAGCGGAGAGTTCGACCTGCTCATCGCCCTCGGCGGTGACGGGACCATGCTGCGGGCCGCGCATCTCTGCGCCCCATCCGATGTGCCCATCTTGGGAATCAACCTCGGACGGTTGGGGTTTTTGATTCAAGTGGAGCACAAGGACTGCTGCAAGCACCTCGGTCAACTGCTAAAAGGCAAAGCCTGGATCGAGAACCGCATGATGCTGCGCGTGGAACACATGCGCGCCGGTGAAAGCAAGAGCGTTTCGCACGCGCTCAACGAGGCCGCCATCAGCCGCGGACAGTTGCTCCGTCCCGTGCATCTTTCGGTGGATGTGGATGACCGTCTCCTCACCACCTACGTCGCGGACGGCCTCATCGCCGCCACGCCGACAGGATCGACCGCGTACGCACTCGCCGCGGGAGGGCCGATCCTGCCTCCCGAATTGCGGAACATCCTCATCGTCCCGATCGCGCCGCATCTTTCCGTGGACCGCGCCGTGGTCCTCTCCGAGGGATCATCCGTCAGCATCCTCATCCAGAGCGACAATACCGTTCTCAGCGTGGACGGACAGGAACCGATCGTCCTCGCCGAGGATGATCACGTGGATGTGCGCGCGGGCGAGTCCACTGCCAAATTCGTCCGCTTCGGCAACCCTGGCTACTTCTATCGCAACCTGACCGCGCACATGAATCAGAATTCGATCTGACAAAAACGGAAGACCAATACTGAACACTGATGACTGGTGTACCATGACCGAAACCACCCTCACCTGCTACGCCCACCCCTCCCGCCCCACCACCCTGCGCTGTAACCGATGCGAGCGTCCGATTTGCGCCTCGTGCGCGGTCCGCACACCCACCGGTTATCGTTGCAGGGAATGTGTGCGCGGCCAGCAGGCAAAATTCGACACCACCGAATGGGTGGATTATGTTGCTGGTTTCTTCACCGCCGCAATTCTGGGAGGTCTCGCCAGCGTACTGGTGGGACTGGTGAGCGGCATCGGTTTCTTCGGATGGTTCCTCATCGCCGCGGGCGCGCCCACCGCGGGCATCGTCATTGCGGAGGCGGCGCGCTTCGTCACGCGGCGTCATCGTGCGCGGGCGTTGTTCATCACGGTGATCGTCGGCTCGATCCTCGGCACCGTGCCTGCCATCCTGCTCCAACTGTTTTTCATGGACCTGTATGGCCTGTTGTTCCTGATCATCTACCTCGTGATCGCCACGCCAATCGTCTACACGCGCCTCTCTGGGATTCAAATTTTCAAATAACATGCTCACCGAACTCCGCATCCAAAACTTCGCCATCATTGACCGTCTCGAATTGAAACTCGGCGCGGGACTCACCATCCTCACGGGCGAGACGGGCGCGGGCAAGTCCATCATCCTCGATGCCGTCACCATGCTCATCGGCGGGCGGGCAGACGCCACCATGATCCGCGCCGAATCAGACGCCGCGTTCGTCGAGGGGACGTACGCCCTCAAAGGGTCCGCAAAGGAAGCGGTGAACGAAATCCTGAAACGCGAAGAGTTGGACGACGATCCGAATCACGTGACGCTCACGCGCGAAGTCCGCCGCGAGGGACGTTCCATCGCCCGCCTCAATGGTCGGACCGTGAGCCTGTCCCTGCTTCGAGAGGTGGGCGCGGCCCTCGTGGATATCCACGGCCAAAGCGAACACCTTTCCCTTCTCGACCCGCGCGCCCATCTTGGATTGCTCGACCGATTCGCGGACGTGACTCCCCTGCTCGCGGACTACCACAAAACCTACCATGCCCTGCTCGACCTGCGCCGCGAACTGACCAACTTGCGGGCCGCGCAAGCCGACGCGACGCGCCGCGTCGAGATGCTCACCTTCCAGGCCGAGGAGATCGAAGCCGCGAAATTGAAGAAGGGCGAAGACGAGGAACTGCGAAAAGAGCGTGACCGACTCGCCAACGCCGAAAGCCTCGCGCAACACGCGCAGGAGGCGCTCGCCATCCTCGACGAGTCCACGCCCGACGCGTCGGCCGCGTCCGATTTAGTGGGGCAGGCCGCACAAGCCTTGTCCGCGCTCGCCAAGACTGACCCGTCGAAAAGCGAACTCTCCGAGCGCGCCGACCTCCTGCTCGAAAATCTCACCGACCTGACGCGCGAATTGCGCGACTATCTCGAAGAGATCGAGTTCAACCCAAAACGACTCGACGAAGTGGAAGAGCGATTGAATCTCATCTTCCAACTCACGCGCAAATATGGCGGGAGCGTCGAGTCGGTCAATAAATTTGGCGCGGAGGCGCGGGCGCAACTCGAAACGATCTCCAACGCAACCGAGCGCATCGAAGCGTTGACCGCGCAAGAATCGAAACTGCTCGACAAACTCGCCGCGCAGGCCGCGAAACTGTCCGAGAAACGAAAACACGCCGCGGAGACGATGAGCCGCGGTATCGAGTCCGAGCTCGACGACCTGAAAATGTCTGCCGCACATTTTGGCGTAGACTTCCAGACGCGTCCCGACCCGAATGGGATTCCCCTTCCTGATGGAACGCGCGTAGCCTTCGATCAATACGGCTTCGACCGCGTGGAATTTCTCGTGGCCCCCAACCCCGGCGAGGGACTCAAACCGCTTGCGAAAATCGCCTCGGGCGGCGAGACATCGCGTCTCATGCTAGGACTCAAAAATGTCCTCGCCCGCGCCGACGAAATCCCCAGCCTGATCTTCGATGAAATTGACCAGGGCATCGGCGGGCGTGTCGGTCTCGTGGTCGGACACAAACTCTGGCATCTGGCGCGCAACCACCAGGTCTTTTGCGTAACGCATCTTCCGCAACTGGCCGCCTTTGGTGACCAGCATTATCAGGTGCAGAAACTCGTCGAGAAGAATCGCACGCTCACCCGCGTAGAAAAAATGGACGGCGACGCGCGCCTGCTCGAACTTTCGCAAATGCTCGGCGAGGTCGGCGAGGGCACTCTCCGCTCCGCGCATGAGATTCTGCAGACGGCCAGGCAGATGACCAAAGAGGTTAAGAAGTAATTTCTTGCATAGCGCCAGAACCAGCACAAGCAAAAAGCGGACGAGCGGAATTCCGTTCAGAACGAACAGAGGCGGGTGATTGAATCCAAAATCAACCAGAGATAAACAGGATGAACGGTTATCCCTACTTATCCACAGAGAATTACATTTGGAGACCGCATGACCGACGAACCGATCTACCCCAAAATCAAAGAAGAACTTTTTGCAAAAATCGAAGAGGAATGGGCGGCATTGATGGAAGTGGTCGCGAAACTCGACGCGTCGCAGATGTCCACGTTTGACGCGGGCGGCTGGACACCCAAGGATAATCTCGCACACATCACCGAGTGGATGAACATCCTACTCGGCTATCACATGGACAGGCGTCCCGCACACGAAGTGATGGGCGTCGCGCCCGAAGTTGTCGAAGGCTGGGATTTTGACAAAATCAACAAAGTCCTCGTTGAGCGGAACAGGAATCGTTCCGCCGAGGATATTGTGAACGAGTTGAAAACCGTCTATGCCCGCGTGATGGACAGGCTGAAGTCCACGCCATTCGAGGAGTTGCTCCAGCCGCGCCACCCCGACGATCCGCAGAGTTATCCACTTTTGGCATCGGTGGCTGGAGATACGTACGAGCATTTTGCCGAGCATCGCGAGAGCATCGAAAAAGGTTTGGCGGACGGCAAGCACGCATGACCGATTCCCTCGCCATCCTCGATTTCGGTTCCCAGTACGCGCAACTCATCGCGCGCCGCGTGCGCGAGGCGCAGATTTATTGCGAGTTGTTCCCGTGGGATGCGCCGCCCGAACAAATCCTTTCGATTCAGCCGAAGGGATTTATTTTGTCGGGCGGGCCGCGCTCGGTCTATGAAGAGGGCGCGCCGTTCATCCAGAAATTCATCCTCGAGTCGGGCCTTCCCATCCTCGGCATCTGCTACGGGATGCAGGCGCTCACCCACGCGCTCGGCGGCCAGGTGGACCCGTCCGCACAGCGCGAGTACGGCCCCGCGGAAATTGAATTGATTTCGCAGGGCGGGATGACCCCGCCCCTACTGGAAAAATTATCGCGCGTGTGGATGTCGCACGGGGACCGTATCACGCGCATGCCCGATGGATTCGCGGCGCTGGCGAAATCGGGGAACAGTCCCTTCGCGGCGATGGGCGATTTTCAGCGGAACTATTTCGGCGTGCAATTCCATCCCGAAGTGCATCACACGCCGAACGGGATCGAACTGCTCAGACATTTTGCAACTGACATTTGCCGCGTCCAAGCGGACTGGACGCCTGCCTCCATCATCGAGGAGGCGGTGACACGCGTCCGCGCGCAAGTGGGCGGGGCACGCGTCCTCGCGGCGGTTTCTGGCGGAGTCGACTCGTCGGTGGCGGCGGCGTTGGTCCACAAGGCAATTGGCGACCAGTTGATTTGCGTCTTCGTGGACACGGGCTTGCTGCGGAAAAACGAGGGCGAGCAAGTCGCGTCCGCGTTTCGCGAACACCTTCACTCGGAGTTGATCGCGGTGGACGCGGCGGACGATTTTCTCGACGCGTTGAAAGGGGTGGAGGAGCCAGAGCAAAAACGACGGATCGTCGGCGAGAAGTTCATCCGCATTTTCGAGCAACAGGCAAAGCAAGTCGGTCAGCCAAAATTTTTGGTGCAGGGGACGATCTATCCCGATGTGGTGGAGTCGTCCGCGCCCGACCGAAGCAAGGCGCAGAAGATTAAGTCCCATCACAATGTGGGCGGACTGCCCGAGGATATGCAATTCGAGTTGGTGGAGCCGCTGCGCTATCTCTTCAAGGACGAGGTACGCGCCGTCGGGGAGGCGCTGGGGCTGCCTGAGTCGCTGGTTTGGCGGCAGCCGTTCCCAGGTCCAGGCCTGACCGTGCGCTGTCTCGGGGAGGTGACGCGCGAGCGCGTGGAACGTCTGCGGGCGGCGGACGCCATCCTGATCGAGGAATTGTCCAAGGCTGGGTTTTTGGGCAAAGGCGCAGACACGTCACAGGCGTTCGTGGTCCTGCTCCCTGTCCGCTCGGTGGGCGTGATGGGCGACCAGCGCACGTACCAGGAGGCGGCGGCGATCCGAGCGGTGACGACAGAGGATTTCATGACCGCCGATTGGGCGCGCCTGCCGCACGACCTGCTGGCGCGGGTGGCGAACCGCATCGTCAACGAAGTGGACGGAATTAATCGGGTGGTGTATGATATTACGAGCAAACCGCCCGCGACCATCGAATGGGAGTGAGGCGATCAAGGAGGCAGGATGAATTTCAACTTCGGCGAAGTGTTGACAAAGGCCTGGAAGATCACGTGGAAACACAAGGCGTTGTGGGGCGCGGCCATTGTGATGACATTTGTCATCTATCTGATCTTCCCGTTGATGTTTGTGCCGTGGTTCATGATCCTATCAGAGGGGGATCCGACCCGCTGGTTTGACAACCTGCTTCCGTGGATTCTCCTGGGCACCGGCTTTTTCCTGATGATGGTCATCTCGTACGGTTTCATGCCCCTCATCCGTTCCGCGTTGATCGTGGGCGCGCTGAAAGCGGAGCGCGGCGCGGAGAAAATATCGTTCCGCGAAATATTCAGCGATGGACGCGCGTTCTATCTGCGTCTGCTTGGCGTGATGCTCCTGTATGCGCTGGCTACGATGCTGGTCTCGCTCCTGTTTTCTGCCATTCAAATCTTCGGGACTGTTGTGACGATGGGATTGGCGAGTCTATGTCTCACGCCGCTTTCATTTCTGATGTATCCATTCATGTTCGCGGCTATGGCCTGGATGGAACTGGCCGAATCCGCGGTCGTGGCCGATGGACTCGGCGTGATGGATGCCATCCGCCGCGGCTGGGACACGATGCGCGTCAACAAGATGAACGTTTTTATCGTCGCGCTGATCGTCTATGTGGGAATCGGGATGGTGACCATGCTGGTCATGGTCCCATTTTTCCTGCCCGTGTTCTTTGCGCCCGTCTTCTTTATCGAGGGAGGGGAAATCTGGAACGGGCTTTTGTGGGGCGCGGGCATTTGGATGGCGCTCTTTATCCCCATCATGACTTTTGTCCAGGGGATTGGCATGGTGTTTATGAAGACAACCTGGCTTCTCACCTACCTGCGCCTGACGCACAAGCCCGAAGAGATCGTTGTCCTTCCCGAGGCGAATGCGTAAGTTTTTTTGGCCGAAATTGGGACGCGGACACTTGCAGGTGTTAACGCGGAGGACGCGGAGAATTTCTCCGCGCGTTTTGGCATCCCGCCTTCTGCTTTCCGCCTTCTGCCTTCTGCCTTTATTCCTCCTTCATCCGTCATCCTTCGCGGGCGCGCAGACAACCGCCTATGCCGAGATCAGCGCGCCCGACGCGTCTGCCTTCCCGAAGATCTCCGCATTGCTGGATATCTACGACGCGTCGGGACAATTCGTGGGCGGACTCGAACCGTCAGCGTTGGCCGCGCTCGAAGACGGGATCCCGCGCCGCGTCCAGGAAGTGACCGAGGAGCCGGTCGGCGCGCAGATCGTCATCGGAGTCAACACCGGGCCTGCGCTGGATGTCCGCGACGGGCAGGGAGTGACGCGCTACCAGCGCATCCAGCAGGCGCTTGGCGTGTGGGCGCAGGCGCGTCCTGCCGAGGCGGGCGACAACCTGAGCCTCGTCACCATTGCGGGACCGCTCATCGCGCGCACCACGCCCGAAGCCTGGCTCGCCAGTTTTGCGGCCTTCCAGCCCGATTTCCGCGCCACCACACCCAACATCCAGTCACTGGCGCTCTCGCTCGACGCCGCGCTGGCCTCCACGCCGCAGGTGGGCATGAAGCGCACCATCTTGTTCATCACGCCGCACATGGAAGACCCCGCGCTGGAAGCCGCGCTGAAAACCATCGGCGAACGCGCCCTGGCCTCGCGCACGCGCATCAACATCTGGCTGGTGGATGGCGAACAATATTTTGAGCACCCCAGCGCGCTTCTTTTCCAATCTCTCGCCACACAGACAGGCGGCGGATTTCTGACCTTCTCTGGACGCGAGCAACTGCCCGACCCCGAAACCTATTTTGCGAACCTGCGACGCGTCTACCGACTGACCTACGCCTCGTCCCTGACTTCGAGTGGCGAGCACACCCTGAGCGTGGAGGTGAACATCGGCGGGGTGAGCATCTCCTCCGCCCCACAGACGTTCACGCTCAACGTTCAGCCGCCGAACCCGATTCTGGCCACGCTCCCCGCGCAGTTGACGCGCACCGCGCCGCCTGAAGACCCCTATAACGCCGAGTTTCTCGTCCCTGAAGAACTGCAACTCGAAATCGTCTTCGACTTTCCCGACGGCCATCCGCGCGCCATCGTCCGCACCACTTTTTTCGTGGACGGCGAGCTCGTGGCCGAGAACAACACCGCCCCGTTCGACAAATTCAACTGGGACCTGCGCGGCTACACCATCAGCGGGCAACACCAACTGAAAGTGACGGCCACCGACAGTCTCGGCATGACCGGCGAAAGCATCAGCCTGCCAATTACTGTCACCGTGGTCAAGCCGCCCACAGGTATCACAGCCCTGCTTGCCCGCTATCGCTTCATCATCGTCTGGGGCATCGTGGGGCTGGCGGGCCTGATCCTGCTGTCCATCCTGTTCGGTACGCGCCTGCGTCATTCGCGCCGTAAACGAAAAACCGAGCGCAAGAAATTCTCCGACCCGCTCACCCAGCCCGTTTCCGCAGTGGTGGAGCCGCCAACTGGCGGGAAGAAAAAGCCGCGGCGGACGCGCCCAGACCAGGTCCCGGATGCGGCGGCCTGGCTCATCCGCCTCGAACCAGACGGGAAGCCGGCCGCGTCGTCCCCGATCCCGCTCCCAAGCCCGGACATCACCATTGGCACAGACCCGGTGCAAGCGGCGGTCATCCTCGATGAGCCGTCCATCGCGCCTCTGCACGCGCGCATCCAGCAAAATTTGACCGGCGCGGGGTATCTTATTTTCGACCAGAATTCGCTGGCCGGGACGTGGGTGAACTACGAACCAGTCACCCAAGAAGGCCATCCCTTAAAACACGGGGATAGGGTAAACTTTGGGCATCTAAGTTATCGTTTTGAGTTGAAAGAGCCGCCAATCATTTCCGACCCAGTGATTACCCCCGCCGACTCATGATCCATATTCAGCGCGCCCACCTGCACGTTGCCGCCCTCAGCCACGCCGGTATGTCCGGGAAGAACAACGAAGACCGCTTTGCGGTGCTTTCCCATCATCTCAGCGCGGACGACTCGACACCTTCGGTCTTTGCCGTGCTTTCGGACGGGATCGGCGGTCACCGCGCGGGGGAAGTGGCCGCGGAACTGGCTGTGGACCACATCAGTCACGTGGTGGCCGAAAGCAACGGACGCGACCCGCTCCGCATCATGGAGGAGGCCATCCATTCGGCCAGCGAGGCCATCGCGCACCATTCCGCCTCCGACAATGAGCGTCACGGCATGGGTGCCACCTGCGCCTGTGCGTGGGTGATCGGCGAGAAGCTTTACATTGCCTTCGTGGGGGATTCGCGCATCTATCTCGTGCGCGATGGCAAAATGCACCAATTGACCACCGATCATACCTGGGTGCAGGAGGCCGTTGAGAAGAAGATCATCCAGCCCGAAGATGCGCGCGACCATCCGAACGTACACGTCATCCGCCGCTACCTGGGCTCGCTAAAACTGCCCGAAGTGGACTTCCGCCTCAAACTGAGCGAAACCGACAACGCGGTGCAGGCGCAGAAAAACCAGGGCATGACCCTCCTGCCCGATGACATCCTCCTGCTGTGCTCCGACGGCCTGACCGACATGGTCTGGGCGGATGAGATTCAGAAGACGCTCATCGAATCAGAAAACCCGAAAGCGGCAGTGCAAAAACTAGTAGCGCAGGCCAACGAGCGCGGCGGACACGATAATATCACCGTGATCGTGATGAAGGTACCTCACCCACACCCACCGGAGGAGAAGCAGAAGGGGTTGTGGGGTTGGTTGATGGGGGAGTGAAGGTAAAACGAAAAACGTAAAAAGTAAAACGCGACCGTGGAAGCGGCCGCGTTTTTGATTCGTGGGGCGGATTGCCAATCCGCCTTACATTGTTCGCTCGCGCAAGAAGGGCGTCTCGTCGGGATTGACGGTCTCGTCAAATTCACGCGCGGCGAGGTGTCCGCTGTAGACGGCCTGAGCGATGATGTTCGGCGCTTCCGCGTCACCGACGAGGCGAAGAGAGTCGAGTTTGCCCTCGGCCAGTGCAGGCTGGAGTTCGCGGTAGAGCGCGTCGTTGGGAATCCGCTCGGTGACGAGGACGAGCGCGTCTGCGGGGAGAGTCGTGGGGGCGGAGGAGATGGCATGATGGAGGGTGACCGCTTCAGGCGAGGAGGAAGCGAGAATGTGGTGCGGGAGGAGAGTCACGCCGAGCGAGAGAAGACGCGCGTAAATGCGATCTTGTTCGAGGGTGAATCCGGTCCACCCGGAAATGATCGGCGCGGGGGTGACGAGAGTCACCTGGCAATCGTTCTGCGCCAGCAGTTCGGCCAGCACGCCGCCAAGGTAGTAGTGATCGTCATCGTAGAGGATGACGCGACCTTTGGGGAGTTTGCCTGCCGTGAGGTCGTCCGGCGTGAAAACTTTCAGAAACCCGTTTTCTGCGAGAAAACGGGTTTCTGTTTTTCTCGAACGCCCAATCCCATCTTGTCGCCAGGTTGACCCCGTGGCGATGATGACATCCCGCGCGCCCGACTCCAATACATCCGCGGCGGACATGGGACTGCCGAGATAGGGAAAGATGTTGGGAAGTTTTTCGATCTGTGTGAGACGCCAATCCACGACGCGGCGCCACTCGCTGAGACCTGGCAACTGACTCTCGCGGTGGACGCGTCCGCCAAACTCGCGCCCCGCCTCGGTGAGGATGACGCGGTAGCCGCGCTGGCCGAGGGCGCGCGCCGCTTCCAGTCCCGCGGGCCCACCGCCAACGACGAGAATTTCCTTCTCCGATTTTTTAGGCGCGATGGATTCGGGATGCCAGCCGCGCCGCCACTCCTCGCCCATGCTGGGATTTTGCGTGCAACGGATGGGAACCATGCGCTCGTCACCCGAGACGCAAATATTACAGCCGATGCACTCGCGGATGTCTTCGAAGCGGTTCTCTTGAATCTTTTTCGGCAGGAAGGGATCGGCAATGGAGGGCCGCGCCGCGCCGATGAAATCCACGATGCCGCGCTGGACGATGGAAAGCATGGCTTCGGGCGAGGTGTAGCGTCCCACGCCAACAACGGGTTTGGTGGTGAGACCTTTGACAAAGGAAATGTACTTTTCCTGATACCCTGCTTTCTCGAATCGGGAAGTGGCCGAGTCGTTACTCCACTTGGCGAGGTTGACGTCCCACAAGTCGGGCAATTCCGCCAGCATGGATACAATTTCGCGCGCTTCGCCGTCGTGGGTCATACCCTCGTCGCCGAGGAGTTCATCTACAGCGAATCGCAAGGCGACCGCGCACGTGTCACCGACAGCTTCTTTGGTGTCTTCGAGCAGTTCCCGCAAAAAGCGGACACGGTTTTCGAGCGAGCCGCCGTATTCGTCGGGACGGTCATTGTGCTTGGAAAGCATTTGGAAAGCAAGCGAGAGTCCGTGCCCCGCGTAGACGTAGATGATGTCGAAACCAGCCTTTTTGGCGCGCAAGGCGGCGGCGCGATGCCAGCGGCGGATGGTTTTGAAGTCATCCTTCGCGGCGGTGCGGGTCTGGCCAGGTTCGTAGCCCGATCCGCCGGTGAGACTCATCGAGCGCGGACCGAAAGCGGCCGTCCGCGAGTAGAGGTTGGAGGCGGCGTGACCGTTGTAAGTCAGTTCGATACCCGCGAGGGAGCCGTGCTGGTGAATCGAGTCGGCGATCAACGCGTAGGCGGGGATGTCGGCGTCGTCCCACAGGCGGCCTTCAAAGAAGGGGGAGAGGTCGGTGGAGTGATGGATCTCCACCTCCTCGGTGCAGACCACGCCCCAGCCGCCCTCCGCTTTGACGGCGCGCATGGCGGCCTGTCCGCGCGGCATGCGGTAGCCGAATCCGTTGCAGTGGGGCACCTGGTAAAAACGGTTCGGCGCGGTGACAGGTCCGATGCGGATGGGTTGGAAGAGGAGGGAAAAGAGGGAGGAGGACATTTGAGGATACCTTTAGTGTATAATTTTTAAGAACTTAGAAGTTAAATGCTTGTTTTTTGTACAAGAACATTTGAACCGCGAAGCGCGCTAAGTTCGCTAAGAAAACCTTTTTTAAAAATCTTCGCGGCCTTCGCGTGCTTAGCGGTTCGCCTTTTTGGTTTCGACTTGTCCGAGTTAGGGATTGTAATCGAAGAGACGAAATGCGTCCCTGCCATCCCAAAGGAGACTCCCATGCAGATCATTTTCAACGGCAAAACCTATAACAGCGTGGATGAAATGCCCGCCAGCGAACGTCAGGCCTATGAGCAGATGTTCCAGATTTTCACGGACAAGAACGGCAACGGCATCCCCGATTTTCTGGAAGGGGACATTGCGAAGAACGTGATGACCGCCTTCACCAACATTGTCCATTACGATGGCAAGATGTATAACAGCATGGACGAACTTCCGCCCGAGGCGCGCCAGAAGTTGCAGGACGCGTTCGCGAAACTCAACCAACTGGGGATTGTCACGAACATGCCCGCCGCGCAGGCGAAGCAGGCGTTCGAGCCAGCCTTCCAACCGTCCAAGCCACTTATTGCGCAGGAACCGACCATCCAGAAAAGCGGCGGAAGGAATTGGATGATCATCGTCGGCTTCCTCGCCGCGATGCTTGTTTGTGCAGTTGCCATTGCAGTTTTCGCGTTCCTGCGATAATGCGGAATTAAAACAAAAGGCCGAGGCTGTTCGCTTCGGCCTTTTCGATTCCCAACCCGCCTCAGTTTTCATTCACATCGTGCATCGAGATTTCGTCATCCACGGGCTCGAGATGCGTGTGGATGATGGCATCGGGCAATTCCTTGCGAATGTCGCCCTCGAAATCCTCGGCAACGTGATGCGCGTCGTGGACAGTCCACGCGCCGGGCACGAGCACGTGCACCGAGACGAAGCGACGCGCCGCGGATTGACGCGTCCTTAAGGCGTGGAAGGCGACGCCGCGTCCGCGGTATTTGGACATGACCGCCTCGATGACCTTCTGCTCCGCATCGGGCAGGGACGCGTCCATTAGTCCCGCCACCGACCGACGGAGCAGTTGGTACGCCGTCCAGACAATATTCAAGCCGACAACGACCGCGACAACCGGGTCGAGCACCTGCCAACCCGTCAACGCCACAATGCCCATGGCTGTGATGACTCCCACCGAAGTCCACACGTCCGTCATCAGGTGGTGCGCGTCCGCTTCGAGTGTGATCGAATTCTCCCGCTTGCCAGCCGCCAGCAGGGTCCGCGATGCCGCGAAATTCACAACCGACGCGGCCGCGGAAACGATCAGGCCAATCCCAAGTTGTTCCAAAGGCTGGGGATTCAAAAATCGCTGGACGGCTGTGGAGATGATTCCCCCCGCCGCGACCAGAATCAGAATCCCCTCGGTGGTGCTCGAAAAATATTCCGCTTTGCTATGGCCAAACGCGTGGCTCTCATCCGGGGGACGCGCGGCGATGGTCAGCATCACCAATGCCATGATGCCCGCCACCAGGTTTACCAGCGACTCGACCGCGTCGGACAGGAAGCCGACCGAATTCGTCAGCAGGTATGCGCCCGATTTCAGCGCAATCGTTATCACCGAAGCGGCGATCGAGAGCCAGGCAAAACGGGTCAACGCAGCGCGACTGCCTGGCTGTTCGTGTTGCTTGGTCATGCCAGCATGATACTTGCAAGACCCATTATTGAAAAGGTAGAGACTGATATGTGATAATCCTTCCACCAAGGATTTACGATAAAATAACCGCCTATGAAAGAATTCATCTACTCCCGCAACGCCGTCTACGAAGTTTTGCGCGCCAAACGCAGGGATGTGTTCGAGATCCTCGTCGCCGAGGGGGCGCAGGAAAAGGGCAAGATCAAAGACATCATCGAGTCAGCGATTCGGCGAAAGATCAAGATAACGCGTGTGACGCGCGCGCGTTTGGATAAGATCCACGAGAACCATCAGGGCGTGGCGGCGGAGGTGGGTGCGTATCCATACTCGGATGTGATCGATATTCTGGATCAAGCCAGCCAGAAAAGCGAACTGCCCTTTGTGCTGATCCTCGACTCTCTGCAAGACCCGCAAAACTTCGGCACGCTCCTTCGCACAGCCGAGGCGGTGGGAGTCCATGGCGTGATCATCCCGCTGGCGCGGACAGTGGATGTGACGCCCGCGGTCGTCAATGCGTCATCGGGGGCGAGCGAACATATGCTGATCGCACAGACGAATCTCTCGCAGGCGATAGATGCGCTCAAGGACGCGGAAACGTGGATCATCGGCCTCGACCAGCACGGGGTCAAGATGGAGGCGGGTTCGCGTCACCTGCGCGGCGCTGTCGGTCTCGTCGTCGGCTCGGAGGGGGAAGGTCTGCGCGAGTTGACGCGCAAGAAGTGCGACATCGTGATGAAACTGCCGATGCGCGGCGAGATCGAATCGTTGAATGCCGCCGTGGCGGGATCGGTGGCGTTGTATCTGGCGTATCTGGCGAGAAATTCATAGCGTCGGCATTGCATCGCCGCTCGTCCTTCGACTGCACTCCGTTCCGCTCAGGACGGCGGCTAGACTATCCGACCAGGAGACTAGCAGACTACATGACTACATTCCATTTTCCAAAAGGATTCTTGTGGGGAACGGCCACAGCCGCGCACCAAGTGGAGGGGAACAACACCAACAATCAATGGTGGAAGTGGGAGCAGGAGGGACGTTGTAACGGCAAGTCGGGACTGGCCTGCGATTGGTGGGGCGGACGATGGCGCGAGGACTTCGACCGCGCCGCCGAGACGGGGCAGAACGCGCACCGTCTGTCAGTGGAATGGAGCCGCATCCAGCCCGCGCCCGATAAATGGGACGAGGACGCGCTGGAGCGTTACCGCGTCATGCTGCGCGGACTGCGCGAGCGCGGCATTACTCCGATGGTGACGTTGCACCATTTCAGCGACCCGCTTTGGCTTTACGAACGAGGCGGATGGGAGAATACGGAGACCGTTTTGCTGTTCGAGAAATTTGTCCGCAAGACGGTGGAGGCGTTGAAAGAATATTGCACGCTGTGGTGCACGGTCAACGAGCCGAACGGGTACGCGCTGAACGGATACGCCAGTAGTGTCGCAGATTTTCCGCCTGGAAAAAAAAGCCTGAAACTGGCCATGCAAGTACAGGCCAACCTGATTCGCGGTCACGCCGCCGCGTATCGCGTCATCCACGAGGTCCAGCGCGAAGCGCGCGTGGGCTTTGCACTGTACTATCGTTCGTTCGTGCCTTATCATGCCTGGTCGCCGCTGGACAAATTCGTCACGAAGAATATTTTCAACGGCGTGAACAACGGTTTTCCGTCCGCACTGGCGACGGGTGTGATGAAATCCCCGCTTGGCAACGTAAAAATTCCCGAAGCGAAAGGCACGCAGGATTATTTCGGCTTCAACTATTACACGCGCGATTTTGTGACCTTCGACCTCACCAAACCCGCCACGTTATTCGGAAACAACTTTTACCGCAAGGACGCGTTACGCAGTGAGAGCGGCTGGCTTGCCAATGAACCAGACGGGATGTTCGAAGGCTTGAAATGGGTGACGCGTCTTTTCCCGAACCTGCCGATTATCGTCACCGAAAATGGCGTAGAGGACTCTGCCGACAAACTCCGTCCGCGCTTCATCGCTGAACATATTCATCAGGTCTGGCGCGCGGTCAACTTCAACTGGCCGATCAAGGGCTACTTCCACTGGTCGCTGGTTGACAACTTCGAGTGGGAGCGCGGCTGGACTCAACGCTTCGGACTCTGGGCGCTGGACGTGGAAACCCAAAAACGCACCAAACGCCCCAGCGCGGACCTCTACGCGGCCATCTGTCACGAGAACGGACTCTCGGCTGAGATGGTGCAGAAGTGGTGTCCCGAAGCGATGGAGAAGTTGTTTCCGTCGTGAGAGCGTAGACAGGTACACAAGTACACAGGTCCCTCTGAAGACTGATCACTTTCACTGATGACTTCCTTCACCTCCCCCATCCCCACCATCCGCCCTGCCCTGCCGCGCGACAAGGCGGATGTAGCCGAGTTCACCAAGTTCATCTGGGACGGTCATGATTATGTCGGCGAGGTCTTTCCGCGCTGGCTCGAAGACCCGCATGGGATTTTGCTCGCGGCCGAATACGCGGGGAAATGTGTGGGTTGCGCGAAAGTGTCCCTGATCGCGTCTGGGCAGTGGTGGCTGGAGGGATTCCGCGTTGATCCGAAATTCCAGGACAAAAGAATCGGCTCGCGATTGGACGCGGCTTGCAACCAATGGTGGGATGAACATGGCGATGGCATGTTGCGCCTGATGACCAATTCGAAGCGCGTCAAAGTGCATCACCTGAGCGAGACGCGCGGCTTCGTGCGTGCGGGCGAGGTCTGCGCGTACGCGGCAGAACCACTGACCAAAGCGACGGATGCGTTTACACCTCTCCAACCCGAAGAAGCGGAGGAGGCGGCCGCGCTCTGTCAGCGCTGGATGCCAAATGGTTACCTGAACATCGGTTGGAAGTTCGCCGCGCCGAACGCGGAGGCCATGCGCGCCGCGTTACAGGATGAAAGTCTATTCTTCTGGTGGCGCGGACGGAAGGGAATCGTCTCAGCGTGGGAAGATGACGAGGAGGACGGCAACCGCTTCATTGTCGGGATGGAGGCGTGCGCGGGCGAAGACCGAGTCCAATTGCTGGAAGATGTCCGTCGTCTCGCGTCCGCACGCGGGTCGGTTGTCTTACGCTGGATGAACATTATGAGCGAGTCTATCCTGCGCGACCTGGATACGGCAGGCTATCGAAAAGACTGGGATGACGCGGCCTACCTGTACGAGCGAAGACATTCTTAAATACAACAGCCTCCCGTTTGGGAGGCTGTTGTTGGCAGTCGAACAGTTACTTGCCCAAGAAAAAGGCAATAGCGGCGGCAAGGGCGATCACGCCAGAGACGATACCGTTGGCGAAGATCCCGAACCCAGCCAGAGCTTCGAACACGAAAAACACGATGAGCAACCAGGTGGAAATGGATTTGGGCATGTTCATTAGATATTCTCCTTTGAAAAATAGGGCGGATTTGGTTGTTTTTTTCAAACAACCTTTGTTTATTAAACACAGTTATCCAGAAGGGGTTACGCGTTTTGGGGCTTATTATCGCATATAATGGGTATGTATCCACCATCTATAAAAAGGAGATAACATGGAAATCGTCTGCAAGACCTGCAAAAAACCCTTCAATGCACACCCGGGTGAAATCGCCAGCGCGGCGATTGACTACACCTTTGGTCGCAAGCACACTTTCATCTGCGATCATTGCAAGGCCGAAAACATCCTGACCAAGGAAGAGTATGAAGACATCAAAGAAGGCAAAACAGACCAGCAGGCTTCCTGGAAACCTGTGGCGCCTCCGCCTCAGGCCAAACCGGCTCCCAAGCCTGTGGCCGAAGCCCCCAAACCAGTTGCCAAGCCTGCTACAGTTACTCCCAAGCCTGTGGTGGACGCCGAATCCAAACGCGACATCTTGAAACCCGCGGCCGCTCCACAGCCGAAAGACGGCACAGTGGTTGTTGACAGCCTGCGCGTCCGAAAGGATCACAACACCAGTGCTGAAGTTGTCGCCGGTCTCGCTTATGGCAACAAAGTGAAAGTTCTTGCTACCTGGACTGACGGCAAGAACACCTGGGCGCAGATTGGCCCTGATCAATGGGCAGCCATTGAGCACAATGGCAAGAAGATGATCGAAGTCGCCTGATCGAATCAAAATCAATCGCATTAAAAATCAAGGACGGCGGTACGCCGTTCTTGATTTTTAAGCACATGGTAAAATCCAACTCGTTTCCATGGCCGCCACTCCCCTGCCCGCAGAATTCACCCTCGCCCGCAAGCACAGCGCGAACCGATCCAGCCCAATGCGCTGGATCATTTCACATGCGCTGCGTTACTGGCCGATTCTCATCGTCATCCTCATTGGCGCGTACGGCAATGGCGCGCTAGCGGGCATTGTGCCGCGCTACGTGGGACAGGCCTTCGACGATATGCTCGCCAATCCGCCGCGTCTCAGCGGTTTGCTTCAGGTCGCGCTTGCCATCGGCATCTCGCAAGTGGTGCGCGGCTTCCTGCAATTCTGGCGCAACTTCGGCGCGGAACTGATGGCGCAACGCATCGAGCGCGACATCCGCGACGAACTCTACCTCTCGCTGCTCGGCAAGAGCATGACCTTCCACAACCTCCAGCCCGTGGGCGATACCATGGCGCGCGCCACCAACGACGTGCGCGAAGTCAACTTCATGTTCAGCCCTGGACTGAACCTCGTCATCGGATCGTTTTTCTTCCTGCTCGTGCCGCTCTACGCCGGCCCTCGCATCCATCCTGACCTTTTACTGGTTCCTGCGCTATTTACCTTTTCCTACTTTTGGGCGCTGACCAACTACCTGCGGACGCTATCCCCCGTCACCGACGCGGTGCGCGGCGCCTTCGGCACGATGAACACGCATCTCTCCGAGGCCCTCGACGGCGTGGAAACGATGAAGGGCGCGGCGCAGGAGAACGCCGAGATCGAGCGTTTCGTGACCAACGCGCGGCGCGTGCGCGCGGCCTTTGTAAAGCAGGGCGACTTGGAAGCGAAGTTCCTGCCCATGCTCCTGCTCGGCATCACCTACGCGGCGGGACTCTTCCACTCGCTCCTGCTTTATCGCGCGGGAGAAATCTCCGTCGGCGACGTGGTGGCTTTCTTTGGTCTGATGCGCCTGCTGGAATTTCCCACCTTCGCTTCCACATTTGCCTACAGCCAAATCTCGCTCGGACTTTCGGGCGCGCGTCGCATCCTCGAACTTATCAACCGCGAGAGCGATCTCGACCAGAACGCGGCAGGCTTCGACGGCGGGATGAAAGGCGACGTGGAATTTAGCGAAGTCTGTTTTGAATACAACAATGGCGAAAAAATTCTGGAAGACATCTCGTTCAAAGTAAAAGCGGGCCAAACCGTCGCCATTGTCGGGCAGACGGGCGCGGGCAAGACCAGCCTCGTCAAACTCATCAACCGCATCTACGACGCGCCCTGCGGCGAAGTGAAAGTGGACGGCGTGGAAGTCCGCAACTGGAATCTCGCTTCCCTGCGCCAGCAGATCTCCATCATCGAGCAGGACATCTTCCTCTTCTCCCGCACCATTGCCGAGAACATCGCCTTCGGCAAACCGGGCGCGACGCGTGAGGAAATCGAATCCGCCGCGCAGTCCGCGCAGGCGCACGAGTTCATCCTCACCTTTGACAAGGGCTACGACACCGTCATCGGCGAGCGCGGCGTCACGCTTTCTGGCGGACAGCGCCAACGCCTCGCCCTAGCCCGCGCCTTCCTCACCGACCCGCGCATCCTCATCCTGGACGATTCCACCTCTGCCATTGACAGCGCCACCGAAGACCGAATCCAGCGCGCCATCTCCGCCGCATCGAAAGGACGCACCACCTTCATAATCACGCATCGCCTTTCCCAGATCCGCTGGGCAGATCTCATCATCGTCCTCCGCAAAGGCCGCGTCGCCGCGATTGGTAGCCACGAGGAGTTGATGAAAACATCTGAGGCATACGGAAAGATATTTCGCGAATAGCGATTGGCTTTTAGCCATGCGCTAACTGCTTGAAGTTTGCAAGAAACAGGATTTGCTTAAACCCGTCCTTCGACTGCGGGAGTACCCTCCGCTCAGGACGGCGTGACTATCCAACTATCAGACTAGCGACTATCAGACTAAAAAATGGGCTTCTTCGCAGGACTCAACCCCGAAAAATATGACCGCCAGTACTCCGACCGCGTACTGACGCGTCGCATCGCGGGCTATTTCAAAACACAGGCCGCACGGATAACGATCGTTGCCATTCTCGTCATCGCGTTATCTGCACTGAACGCCGCATTGCCCGTTCTCATCGGCCGCATTGTGGACACGCTCGGCGCACAACCATCGTTCAACACCATCGTGCTGATTGGACTGGCGATGTTGGCACTGGGCGTCAGCACATGGGGATTCAACTGGGCACGGCGCAGTCTGGCAGTGCGCGCCGTCGGTGACGTGGTGCTCGATTTGCGCGGGCGCGCCTTCCGCGCCGCGGCCGACCACGACCTGTCGTTCTACGATCAATTCTCCTCGGGGCGCATCGTCTCGCGCGTCACCTCCGACACGAACGATTTCGGCCAGTTGGTCGTCATCCTCACTGACGTCACCGCGCAGATGTTCCAAGCCATTTTGCTGGGCGTGATTTTGTTCCGCACCGAAGTTCATATGGCCTGGCTGATGATCGGATTCGTCCCCATCGCGGTCGGCTTCACACTCGGTTTCCGCGCCCTCGCCCGCCGCGTCACCAAGCGCGGTATGCAGGCCATGGCAGACGTGAACGCGGCCATCAAGGAAACCGTCAGCGGGATTTCCATCGCGAAAAATTTCCGCCAGGAACACAGCATCTTCGAGACGTTCGACTCCGCGAATCAAACTTCCTACGCGGTCAACGTGCAACGCGGCCTCGTCTTTTCGCTGGTCTTCCCGATCCTCAACGCCATGAGCGGCATCTTCGTCGCCATCCTCGTCTATGCGGGCGGCATGTCCATTGGGCAGGGCATCATCAGCGCGGGCGCGTGGTATCTCTTCATCCTCGCGCTCGATAACTTCATGTTCCCGATCCTCAATCTGTCCTCGTTCTGGGCGCAGATTCAGTCGGGACTTTCCGCGGCGGAACGCGTCTTCGCGCTGATCGACGCGGACCCCAACGTCGTACAGACCGACTCGCAGAACGTGGAGCGACTCAAAGGTCAGATTCGATTCGAGCATCTGGGATTCCACTACAAGGACGACGAACCGATCCTGCGTGACTTCAATCTGGTCATCCCGTCCGGGGAGAATCTCGCCCTCGTCGGTCACACGGGCGCAGGCAAGTCATCCATCGCGAAATTGATCGCGCGCTTCTACGAATTCCAATCGGGTTCGCTGACGATTGACGGCCGCGACATCCGCACCTTCGATCTGCAATCGTATCGCCGCGGACTGGGAATCGTGTCGCAAGTCCCGTTCCTTTTCTCAGGGACAGTGGCTGAAAATATCAGTTACGCCGCGCCTGGCGCGCCCGAATCCGAAATGTTGCGACTCGCTCGCAGAATCGGCGACGGTGAGTGGCTGGAGACTCTGCCCGACGGCCTCGATACGCAAGTGGGCGAGCGCGGCAACCGCCTCTCGATGGGACAGCGCCAACTGGTAGCGTTGATGCGGGTGCTCGTCCAAAATCCCGCCATCTTCATCCTCGACGAAGCCACCGCCAGCATTGACCCGTTCACCGAGTGGCAGATCCAGCAGGCGTTGAGTTTAATTTTGAAAAACGCCACCAGCATTCTGATCGCGCACCGTCTATCCACGGTGAAGGCCGCTGACCGAATCGTGGTCATGCGCAGCGGCACGATCATAGAAGAGGGAAATCACGAAGGCCTGCTCAAACAAGGCGGGCATTACGCGGAGTTGTATAACACTTATTTCCGTCACCAGAGTCTCGCGTATGTTGAGCAGGCGCGGGAGATGATGGAAAAGTAGAATTGGACTACAACCTATTTAGCCACACGGTAAATCCACGCGTACAAGTTACAAACACATTGTACGGCTTTTGTTCTATAACGGGTTTGGATGGGTCTAACAAACGGTTCCAAACGACAAACTCAAGATCGGATAAGACATGAAGAAAAACCTATTTATTGTCCTGGTGGCCATGATCCTTCTCAGCGCCTGTGGCGGCCCAGCGGCAACCCCAAATGCCCTTGAGCCGCGTGCGACTCCTACTGTCGCTTATCAGGTCGTTGGAAGCACAAAGAATACCTTCATGGTTGTTGTAGATCCAAAGAGCAGAGCAGACAGGGAAGGCTTACAGAAATTGGGAGATTATCTGTGCAGTGATATGCCGAATTGCCGGGTTTGGTTTTGGGATGACATCAATAAAGCGGATACCAGTTATCCCCTTGACCCCGATAAGGAAGAGACTTTGATCGCATACTATACTTTCAGTTTTGCGGAATGGAAAAGCGAACTCAAGGTTTATACGCTGGGAGATGAGCGGTAGGAGATTCCCGCTAATGTTTTAATTTGTTTTCAGATACAATCAGCCAACTTTATCGTTTGGAGCCCGCCATGCGGAAATCGAACCTCGGCAACCTTATCGTTATTGGTCTTGTCTTCCTCAATGTCCTCGTCTGGCTCGTCTTTCCTCCCATCAACGACGGCAGCGAGACCTTCCTCCGCAAATACGCGGGCGAGATCATCGGCTCGACCAATATCGTGCTGATGTCCATTTCATTGTTCCTCTCGGCGCGGCCAAAGTGGGCGGAAAAATATTTCGGCGGCCTCGACAAAATGTACGTCACGCATCGCCGCGTCTCCACCACTGCCTTCTTGCTCATTTTCGCGCACGTCCTCACAGTCCCCATCTCGCTCACCTGGCGGCTCGGCAACTACCTGGCGGTCATCGCCTTCGCGGGCATCGTCTCCATTGCCCTCGTCAGCCTCGCGCCGCGCATCCCCTTCCTCAACAAACTCACGGGCGGCACCTACGAGGGTTGGAAGAATCTCAAAAAAACCATCGGCATCTTTTTCATTCTCGGCTTCATCCACTCACTCACCGTCGACGCGCTCAATGCCATCATCGCCATCTCGTGGACACAAATCTTCTTCGTCATCGGTACGGTCTCGTATCTCTACACCGAAATATTTGGACGATTCTTCAAAAAATACCTGCCCTACACGGTGGAAGCCGTCAACCACCCCAACAACTCGACAACAGAAATCGTGATGCGCGCCAAAAAGGATTCGCTCCAGAATCAGCGCGCGGGACAGTTCCTCTTCGTCCGCTTTCCTTCGGACAGGACATTGGACGAATCACACCCGTTCACCATCTCATCCTCGCCTCGCGCGGACCTGGCGCGGGTCACCGTCAAAGCGAGCGGGGACTTCACCCGCGCCTTATTTTCCACCCTGAAACCCGGCATGGACGCGGTTCTCGAAGGCCCCTACGGCCTGTTCGATTACAAAACAGGCGGCGAAAAACAAATCTGGATCGCGGGCGGCATCGGCCTGACTCCCTTCCTGTCCTTCCTCCGCGACATGGACGGCAATCTCGACCGCGACGTTCACTTCTACTACTGTGTCCGCCATCCTGAGGAAATTCTCTTCCTGGATGAACTCGAGTCCGCCGCGCGGAAGAATCCACGGCTGAAACTACGCGTCCGCTGCTCCAGCAGGGACGGCTCGCTGACCATCGAACACATCCTCGCAGATGTTGGCGGCGATGTCAAAGGGCATCACGTTTACCTTTGCGGCCCCCTCCCGATGACACAGGCTTTCGAATCAAAATTCCTCGCGTTGGGCGTGCCCAGGGAGCGCATCCACTACGAGGAATTCAACTTTCGATAGAGGCTGTTACAGGTCAATTTGGGATTTCATTAACTCCCAGAATCTGCTGCCCTGCTCTTCCGCGTCTCCAGCAACCTGCGGATGCGGGCGTGCCGTTCGCGCGTCAGCGGGTAGAACCAGGCCATCGCGACCGCAGAGAATAACAGGATCGCGCCGAAGGGTCCGATTAAGACGCGGATCGCCATCAGCGCGGAGGCGGGTTGCATGAATTGCGTCGCGCCCTCGGGTGGAGTCTGGTAGCCGAACCAGCCGAGAGTCTGCAGGCCGATGAAGATCGCCAGCGCGCCCGTCAGTTTGCGGATGAAGTTTTTTACGCCGTAGTAGATGCCTTCGGAGCGGCGGTGGGTTTTCAACTCGTCCCACTCGATCACATCGGGGAAGAGCGAGTCGGGCAGCAGGTGGGCGGAGGAAACGCTGATGCCCGCAAAAACGCTCATGGTCAGGATCATTCCCACTTGTCCGGGCTGAATCGAGAAAATTACGAGTTGGACAACTGCCCAGAAGATCATCCCGATCATGTAGGCCGCCTGTTTGCTGAATCGATAGGAGATGAAAATCCAGATTGGCAATACCAGCACGGACGTAATGAGCAATAGCGCGAAGACCGCCGACTCGATGGGCAAGTTGATGCCAAAAACGTTTGCTTGCGCGAGAATGTTCCCGCTGGAAATCCAATAAATGAGATAGAAGGGCAGGACGAGCGCGACGAGGTCGAAGGTGATCCAGTTGAGCATGTAGACTGCGGTCGCGAAACGGAAGGGAATATTCGCCCACGCGGTGCGGACGGTCTCGATAAATGAAACTTGATTTTCCTGTTCGGGCGTGAGTTCGTGTTCGCGGACAACGAAGAAGATCAGCAGGAAGGGCATGGCCGCCAGACCGCCGAAGATGGCCGCCGTGACGAGGTAGCCCTGTTGCTGGGTGCCGCCGCCCGCGACCACGCCGTCCACGATGGCGGGCGCGGCCACCGCCGCCACCAGCGAGATGGCGAGGTTGAAGAACATGCGGAAGCCTGTCAGCGAGGTGCGCTCGTCGTAATCGGGAGTCAGTTCGGGGGTCAGCGCGGAGAACGGGACGGCCACGAGAGTTTCCAGCGTGTCGGCGATCATGAACGCGATGGTGATAAAAATCGCCTTGGCGATCTGCCCTTCAAAAGGCGGCGCGTACCAGAGAAGCAGAAAACTCAAACCGAACGGGATGGAGAAAAACAGGAGGAACGGACGCCTCCGTCCCCAGCGCGTGCGGACGCGGTCGCTCAACATGCCCACCAGCGGATCGTTGATCGCGTCCCAGACAATGCCGATCAGCGCGGCCACGGATGCCAGCCGCGGATCCAGACCCACCACATCGGTCAGAAAGATGGCGTAAAAAATCTGGCGCAGGGTTCCGTATCCCGCCGTGCCCCAATCGCCTGTGCCGTACACGAGTTTCGTCCAGAATGATAACCGACCTGCTTTGGCTGTAGTCATGGATGCTCCTTAACTCCCCTCTTCCAAGGGAAAAGGGTTGGGGTGAGGGCCTTCGCAAACTATAACAGCACTAACACCGTCCCGCAACATACGATACAGAGTTTACAAGGAATTTGCTTGACGTATAATCCAACATAGAGCGATATCTTGGAGGCAAAATATGGCATCGAACAAAGTTCGCAGCATCAGGCTGTTTTTTATTTTGGGAATTCTGATTTCCGTCCTTGTCGCTTGTGGGGGAGAGTCAGGTTATGCTCCAATATCTCCCGTCGTGCCAACACTTTCGACGGATAATTCTCCTACTGACATTATGGCATCGCCTTCAAATAATTCAATCACTACAGGAACGCCTACAGCAATCGCTACAATAGCCCCATCTACCGCTACACACATGGTTTGGTATACAACAGCGCTTGCTTTTCAAAGGACAGAAGCAGCAGATAGACAGAATTTTTGGAACAGTGAGGCAACGCAGAAAGCGCAATTTTTGGTTTCATGTGATGACACTGATTTGGATGCCTATGATTATCAAGTTTCTACAAACGGGGAGTGGATTGCGGTAAGTTGTGGCAATAAATCAAGACAAAAAATAATTGTGCAGAACAAAGAAGGTATTAGGTGGGCCGTAAAGCCTGAAGACTTTCCAGGCATTGATAATGATTACGGTTGGTTGAAGCCAAAATATTGGAGTTTGGATGGACAATATTTATTTCTCACCAGAACATTCGCGCGGTCAGGAGGTGGTGATGAGTGTTTTGGAGGAGGAGGGGAATATGCACTTTTTCAACTTGATCTAAAAAACGGCTCATGGGCAACCATTATCCCGCCGACAAATGGTTTTCCTGGTTATGACATCCACTTTTCGCCCTCTGGGCGAAGATATGCCGTAGATATTGATGGCATTACCATCGCAGATTTCAAGTCAGGGGAAGTAGTTAAAGTTGATGCACGTGGAGTTATTGATTTAAGTTGGTCGCCTGATGGTCGCTATTTGGCATATTCTGTTGCAACCTGTGACGAAGCAGGACAGGCAAAATCGGCATCGGTTTATATCTGGGATTTACAAACGAGTCGGGAGCAACTGCTATTCTCGTATGAGAAATTAATCTTGCACCTAGAATTGTGGTTAGATGATTCAACCTTTCGCGTTTTAGGAAAAAAACTGGTAAAAACGGAAGATGTGAGAATAGTAAATGGTGTGAACGTATGCCCTTGCTACAATTATGTTTACGATGTTTATGTGTATAACATAGTAAGGGAACAGTTCGTTTTCTCTGGTACAGCAACACCCTACCCATAAATTTCCAGATACAATTGTCGCGTGGACTCTCCCAAACCCTCCCTCGCTGACAAACTCAAAGCCCTCGGCGTGAAAGTGGGGACGGCGGATCTACCCCCCTCTGTACTCCCCAAGGGGGGGATGAAAGACATCCCGATTCATACCATCGTCCCGGGCGGATATCGTCAGACCGCGCGGGGCGAGGCCTTCGTCTCCGAGCAGACTTTCGGCGCGGACTATCGTCACGGCTCTCAACCATTAACCCTTAACCATCCTCTGGATACCATTGCTACCTGGGCTAAAGACCCTCTTCTTTCCACTTTGCCTCTTTCCTCCTTCGCCTTCCTCGACACCGAAACCAGCGGCATGGCAGGCGGCACAGGGACATACGCCTTCATGGTCGGGGTGGGACGCTTCGAGGGCGACGACTTCCGTCTGGCGCAGTTCTTCCTGCGCGACCCGTCCGAAGAACCCGCCATGCTCGAAGCGACGATCGAGTTCCTCGCGCCCTGCAAAGCGCTGGTGACGTTCAACGGGAAGGCGTTTGACGCTCCCCTGCTCAACACGCGCTACAAACTACACAGCATCCCTTCGCCGATCAAAGAGTTTTCGCATCTCGACTTGCTTCCGCTGGCGCGGCGTCTCTGGCGGGACAGACTCCCATCCCGTGCGCTGAAATATCTCGAAGAGAACATCCTCGGCCTGCCGCGCACCAGCGAGGAAGTGCCTGGCTACGAAATCCCCTGGCTGTATTTTGACTACCTCCGCACGGGCGACGCGACCCCGCTGAAGGGCGTCTTCTACCACAACGCCATGGACGTGATCTCGATGGCCGCCTTGCTCAGTCATATCGCGTCCATTTTCCATGACCCGTTCGACGGTCGCGTCCAGCACGGACTTGATTTCATCGCCCTCGGCAAACTCTACGAAGACCTCCGTCAATGGGATTCCGCCGCGCGTCTCTTTGAGCATGGACTCACCCACGAGTTGAGCGAATCCGATTTCGGGTCGGCGGTGGAGCGGCTCTCGCATCTGCAAAAACGCCGCGGGGACATGGGCGAAGCCGTCCGCTTGTGGGAGCAGGCCGCCGCGCAGGGTCACATTTACGCGCACGTCGAGTTGGCGAAATATTTCGAGCATCGCGTCCGTGATATGGATGAGGCGATGCGCTGGGCCAGGTCCGCGCTGGAGTTGGTGAAATCGTCAGAGTTGCCCGCCTACGTCAAGAAGCACTGGAAGCAGGAACTCGATCATCGTCTCGCGCGGCTGAAGTCAAAGGCAAAAAAAACGAGAGCGGAATGAGCAACCCGCTCTCGTTCGCATATTGGCGGACCCGTGTTTCAGCGCATTGAATTAAGCAGCGACGGGGCAAGTAGGATCGCCACAAAACCCAGCAAACACGAGATGGTAATCAAAAGCACGATCAGCCGCCAGATCATGATCTTTTGCGGAAAAGTCATCCCATTTCGATGTTCCAATTCGTGACAGACGCGCTCGAATTCGTGGCGCTGGAACTGCCCCAGCCATTTCATTTTGACGGGAGTGCCCTGCGGCGAAACGCCATCCAATTCCAATTGGCGGATCATGCCGAATTTGTGAATCACACCGCTTGTAATCGTCCCAAACTCAACGCGACGGTAATCGTGAAATTCGAGGGCAACCTCTGTCCCGCGGAATTCAACCTTGTGGATCTTCGCCGTGTTGACCACCAGCGTTCCCGCAATCAAATCGCCGATGCGCTGTTTGAGCGGCGTAAGCCAGATGACGATGGCACCGATGGGATTGTACTCAACGAATGCAAACAAAGCACGGATGACCGCCTGCCACCAGGCGATCTTTCCGCCGTCCTTGCGGATCACCTTCAAGTTACTGCTTTTCTTGCCGGGCGTCATCCCCCAGATCGTCTCGCAGAGGATCAAATACACGGGCCAGATCGCGATATATAGAACGAAAAGACCGCCGGTGTATATCGCGGCCAAATCATCGTTCATGCCTTCGGGATTTGCCAGCGCCACGGGCAGGGTGATAATCGTGCCTATGATCGCGTAGATGACATAGATCAGGAGCGCGTCCATGAACACGCCGTTGAAGCGCCAGTTGACTCCCTCGCCGCGAATCGGCTCGATCACCCACTCCACCGCGTCCCCCGTTGGGATGGGGGCGGAAGCGGCCGCGGCCTTGCCTCCTTCCGCGATCAGGCGAGTCTCGAAGCGAATATCCATCACCTCGTTGCCGCAAGTCTTACATTTGCCATTCTCGTCCACTTCCATCATGGCATGGTCGGTGGAGCAGTAGCCGCGACGCGTCACTTCGAACGTCGCGCCGCAGAAACGGCAGAGTTTCGCCTCCGCCTTGATCTCCTCCGCGCAGACAGGGCACTTTTTGGTCTGATCAGACATGGCGTCACCTCTCTCTCATAATCATTATAGGGATTTTCAGGGTGAAATTCAACCGTGAGTTTCGGCGGTGTTTGTAACATAAGCGGTGGGTGAAATTGGAAACTGAAAAGTCCAAACAAAGGTAGAGGAAACACGTTGGGTTAGAAGAACGAACTCCCCGCCAG
>QZIJ01000123.1 GCA_003598975.1 Anaerolineaceae bacterium
GGCCGCCGATATCGGGGCCTTCATCGTAATGCAGGCCGAGCCAGTGCAGGCCGTCAATCAATTCCTGTTCGGCGCCAGGTTCGTAGCGTTTCTGGTCAGTGTCTTCGATGCGAAGGATGAACTTTCCGCCCAGTCGACGCGCCAACAGGAATGGATACAGCGCAGAACGCGCGTTGCCGATGTGCATACGTCCAGTGGGGGACGGGGCGAAGCGGGTGCGAATGGGTTTGTCAGTCAAGTGTGAATCTCCAATTTTGTCGCGCAGTTCGTCGATTTGCGGCGACGGTTAAAATTCCATCTGACGATGCCTGATGATGACGCTTTCCACAAGTCCAATGCCGAGCATGAGCGAGACAAGTCCCGATCCGCCGTAACTGATGAACGGGAGCGGAAGTCCCGAAACGGGAATGATATTCATGTTCACGCTGATGTTGACCGCGCCTTGAAAGAATATCAACACGGCAATGCCATATCCGATCATCGCGCCTGTGATGTCCCTGGCGAGGCGCGATGTGCGCAGGCAACGAATAACGATGAAGACCAGGATGGCGATCACCAACCCCGCACCGATCATGCCGAACTCCTCCGAGATGGCAGAAAAGATGAAGTCGGTATGGCGGACTTTCAGAAAGCGCAACTGTACCTGTGTCCCGTGGCCATATCCCTGCCCGAGCAAGCCTCCCGATCCAATAGCGATCAATGCCTGTTGCACGTTATAAGTCGCGCCGTATGTGGCGTTCGCATCGGGGAACAAAAATGTCAGTACGCGGTCGCGCTGGTATTGCTCAAGGAAAGGAAAGGCCGTCGCAATTCCCATTATCCCGATCAGCGCGCCCCACAGCAGGTGTTTGATCTGGATCCCGCTGATCCAGATCATTGCGGCCCAGATGACCATCATCACGATCACGTTGCTCAGGTTGGGCTGGAGCAGAATCCAGATGGCGAGTCCCCAGACCCAGGCCAGGCTTCCGAGAATCCATTTCAGGTCGCGCGGACGATCTTTCGTCACTTCAAAGTAGCGTGCTAGAATCAGCACTTCTACCACTTTTGCCAGTTCCGTCGGCTGGATGAACAGGCCTGCAACCTGGAACCAGCGCGCCGCGCCAAATTGCGGTTGTGCACTGATGTAGATCATGATGAGCAGAATCATCATGACGATGTACATCGGGATGTAAAGCGCGGTCCAATAACGATAGTCAATGCTTGCCACGAGTATGATCACAACCAACCCAATCACCGCAAATTGGATCTGCCGCGTCACCGACTGTGCGATCTCCTCATTCCCCGCGATGGCCGAGCGGATCATCGCCACGCCAAAGGCGATGGCAAAGACAATCACACCCAGCAGCCAGAAATCAAAATGACGCCATGAAATTCCGCGATTCATTCCCTATCCACCGCGGCGGCGCGCCATGCTCCTGATGGGAATGTCGGCCACCAGTCTTTGCGAGCGTCCGTCACGCTCCAGACCGATCCGCACAGCATCGGGCTCGATGTCGACATGACGCGAGATCACATCCAGCAAATCGTCTTTCAGCGCGTCCAATTCCGCAGGCGTCAGGTCTGTGCGGTCATGGATGAGCACAAGCTGGAGCCTTTCCTTGGCGTTGGCGGCGCTTCGTTTGGGTTTCAAAAAATTGAACATCATTTCCTCCCCGTCAGGCGCGCCCACAGGCCCGTTCCCGCTTCGAGATTCATGAACGGCACATCCTCCCCTTTCATGCGTTTGGCAATGTTGCGGAAGGCCTGCCCCGCGCGGCTCTTTGGCTCCAGCGCCACAGGGTTGCCGCGGTTCGTCCCCACAATCACCCCTTCGTCTTCGGGCACGATACCGATCAGTTTAATCGCCAGCAAGTCGAGCACATCCTCTGCCGAAAGCATATCGTGTTGCTTCACCATGACGGGATTCAGGCGATTGATGATAAGTGACGGCGTGCCTTTTTCCTCGGCCTCCAGGATGCCGATCACGCGGTCTGCATCGCGCACCGCTGACACTTCGGGATTGGTCAACACCAGCACACGGTCCGCCGCGGCGATGGAATTCTTGAAGCCGCGTTCGATCCCCGCGGGCGAATCGATCAATACCCAATCCACTTCGGTGCGCAACTCGTTGCACAGGCGTATCATGTCCGAAGGAGTGACCGCCGACTTGTCCCGCGTTTGCGCCGCAGGAATGAGATACAACTCGGGCAGGCGCTTGTCGCGTATCATCGCCTGTCTCAATCGGCAACGCCCCTCGATTGCATCCACTACATCATAGACAATGCGATTTTCCAAACCCATCACCACGTCCAGGTTTCGCAGGCCGATGTCGCCGTCAATGCAAACGACGCGTGCCCCGTCCGCGGCCAGCGCAACGGCCAGGTTGGCCACGGCGGTGGTCTTGCCCACGCCGCCTTTTCCAGATGTGATCGTAATGACTTGTGCGCCCATGCTTCACCTTAAGATTGATTCGACTGCCATGATTCCGACTTGATGATTCCATCTTCCAAAAAATATTTTTCGGGATGGGATTCGCCGCTTCTTTCCGACAGGACAGCGGACACGCCTCCGATTCGAATTCGCGCCGCCGACAGGTCCAGCCCGCACACGACCGCGGATTCATCACCTTTCACCCCCGCGTGGACAATGCCGCGCACCCGTCCCCAAACCAGGATGCCTCCCTCGGCAATCACCTCCGCACCGGGGTTCACATCTCCCAGCACCACAATGTTTCCGGGAAATTCGATGCGCGTTCCCGACCGAAGCGTGCGCGCCACCCACATGGCCGCCCCCTCGCCGATCTCCTCCGCGGGAGGGCGGGTTGTTTCCTGCGGACGCGGCCTGGAAATGCGCGTGGCCAGCCCGAGCAATTGGGCCGTCTTCTCAGTGGTGGGCGATTCGCTCACCACCGCCCACAGGTTCACGCCGCGTTCCGAAAGCGTATCGCGCAATTCGGACAGTTCGTTCACATGGAAAATCTGGCTTCCGACATCCAGTGCGACGCGCGCTCCCTGGAAAAACGACCGCCGCACTTCGATCTGCTCCATCAAGGCGGCGCGCAATTCATCCCATTCAGCATTGCCCAACGAAATCAGCAACCCGTCGCGCAGTCCTTTAATCTCGACCAGGGTATTCGAATCGCTCATGCGTATTTCCGCCGAATTATAGCATGTCCCATTAGCCGCCGCCCGCGGCCAGGTCTATGGCCTTGATTTCAAAGTAAGCCTGCATGACGCGCGCCACGATGGGTGCGGCCACCGAGGCGCCTTCTCCGCCGTTGTAGACAAATGCCAGGATGATAATCTCTGGATTGTCATAGGGCGCATAGGCAAGCGTCCACGAGTGGGTGGGCCAGGCGCCGAATTGACAGCGATTGGCCGCGAGCGCCACATCATCACAGTATTCAGCAGTGCCTGTCTTGCCCGCGATGGCGATCGGGAATTTGGTGGTATCGCCAAAGACTTTATTCAACGTGCCGCGGCGAATGCCGTCCTGATTATCGGTCACAGCCAGGCGCATTCCTTCCTGCACCTTTTGTACGACAAACGGGTCCACCACTTTGAATTTGTCTGTTTCGGTGCAATAGGGACCTTCGCACACGAAATCGCGGATGAGAGGCGTCTGAGTGATATCCCATTTCATGGTGGGGCTAAACGGGGATATCTGGTAACTCGTCTCGCTGGATTTGGCATCGGTGATCTCGAATGTGGCAGGATCGAACCATTTCTCGACTACATTTCCTTCGCTGTCCTGCACTTCGCGGACAATTGTGGGTTGCATCAACTTCCCGTCGTTGGCGATTGTCGCGCCAGACATCAGGACCTGGAGCGGGGTGGCCAGCACGTAGCCCTGTCCTACGCTGGCGATGTAAGTATCGCCTGTGGACCAGTTCTCGCCTTTGTTGATGCGTTTCCATTGCGGCGTGGGGATCAGTCCACCCTGTTCGCCCGGCAGCGCAATACCCGATGGTTGATTATAGCCAATGGCGCGCGCGTATTCGCCCAGGCGCTCGATTCCCAATCCCTGCGGGATCTCATCCTTGTAACCGCCGCCCAGTTTGTAAAAACAAACATTACTCGAATAGGCAATGCAGTGCAAATAATCTATCGTGCCAAAGCCCTCCGGGTTGATGACGCCGTTCAGGTTGTAAGTCCAGTCCACGAATGGGCGTTCGCGACCCGGATCATTGGGCGAGAAAGTTTCGGTCAGCACCAGTTGGCCGGGCGCTTCGATGATGTCGCTTAGTGTGACCACACCCTCGTTCAATGCGCCTACAGCCGTGGAAAGTTTGAAGGTCGAGCCTGGCGGAAACTCGCTCGAGATGGCATTGTTCAGTAACGGACGACGCGGGTCCTGGCTGAGTTGTTCATAGTAGTATCCGGGGATGAAGCGCACCATGCGGTTGTTTTCGTAGGTTGGATACGTTACCATTGCCAGGATTTCACCGGTCTGCGGATTCATGGCAATCACCACGCCGCTGGACATTCGTTCCTGTCCGAAATAAGCGTTCCACTCCCTGATCTCATTGATCAACACAGCCTCCGCGGCGGACTGCAGGCGGGTGTCAATGGTCAGGGTGACGTTATTTCCGGGCGCCGTCGCAATGGGAGGTTCCAGGTTGCGAAGTTCCTTGCCGGCCACATCCTCCTGAATGATGCGTATACCGTTTCTGCCCAACAGGATTTCATCCAGTGAAAGTTCCACACCGGAATAACCAACCTTATCCCGCCGGGGAACAAAGCCGCGGGCCAGGTAATCTGCTTCCAATCTGGCGGGTATCGGACCGAGAAAGCCGATCACATTGGCGGTGAGCGAGCCGGTGGGATAGTCCCGAATTGGCTCCACTTCCACCGACACACCGGGCCAGTCCACGGCGCGCTCGCTCACAATACGGGCTTTCACTTCATCCACAAAACATTTAACCTTGACTGGAGTGTATGGCGCGTTTGAATCACCCAATTCGACCAATTGGGCAATGCCAGGTCCCTCAGTGCAGGGAGCAACCAGTTTGGCATCCTCCACGGTTCCACTGTTGACCGGGACCTCGATCAGGGTAGACAGTTCGCGATAGATTTTTTGAATATCCGCGCCATCATCGGGAAGATCAGCGGGTGTAATGACCACATTATAGGACGCGAGGTTGCGCGCCAGGACAAACCCATTTCGGTCATAGATGATCCCGCGCGGAGCGGGCTCATTGATGCTGGTAGTGTAATTCTCCACTGCCTGTTCAAGCCAGGTTTCGTTTTCCACAACCTGCAGGTTGATCAGGCGGAAAACCAGCAGGAACAGCACGCCTGCCACCACAGCATAGACCAACCGCATGCGACGTGGCTCCAAAATGGGTTGCGATACGGGACCGGCGTTCAATCTTCCTCCTCGACCGGGGCGACCCATTGCGCCAGATCGCGCATGAGCCAGAAAATGGGAATGGCAAGCAACAGATTCAACAATATACTTGGCAGAGTCACCAGGCTGAAGGCATCACCAAATGGCATGGATGCGCCAATGATGTTGATAACGGTATAGGACAACAAATGCGAGAACAGGGACGCCAGAAATGTGACGGTAAACATGGCGATCAATGGTGCCTGCCATATCCTTTTCTGTAATCCCCGCGCGATCAGCACGGCCACTAAAAACCCGGCCAGTGGAATAGCCCACGGCAAACCGGTCACAAACGCGTACATGCTTCCTGCCAGTACAGCCCAATGCCAGGCGGTTTCCACCCTTTCCTGGAGCGCCCAGGCAATGACGATGATCAGTACCAGGTCGGCATACCCGGATAAAAGGGAAATACGGCTGACGATGGCCGATTGCAAAATGACAGCCAGCGCCAGAATGGGAAAAGCGACAAGATGGCGCATCTTTTATGGGACTGGAGAGGGAACCAGCGGCTCGATATTAACCGGGCGGAAGTTGGTGATGACCAGAACGATGGAAAGCCGCGAAAAATCCACAACCGCCTGCACCGAAGCCTGCTGGAACAAATCCGCTTCTCGCTTGCGGATGTTGATAACCTGTCCAATGGGAAGGTCGGTCGGGTAACCGCCACCCAGCCCCGAGGTCAGGACAAGATCGCCTTCCTCGATGGTCACATCCTGTGGAATCAGGTTCAACGACAGGTTACCGGTGACCGATCCGTTAAGGACAGCCTCCACATCCGATGCTTGCAGACGGACGTTGACCGCTGAAAGCGGGTCGGTGATCAACTGGACGCGGGCCGCGTCTGCGATGACCGCGTCCACGCGGCCGACAAGGCCCTGGTCTGTGACGACGGGCATGCCGCGCAAGATGCCGTCGTTCGAGCCGCGGTTGATGATGATGTAATGCAAAAACGGACTCGGGTCCCGACCGATCACGTCCGCCGCCACGTAACTCGACTCGGGGTTGGCGCGCGAATAGTCCACGAGTGCGGCGAGCGTATCCACCTGGCTGGCGCGCTCGGAGAGTTCGATCACCTGCGCGCGCAGGGCGGCCACTTCCGATTCCAGTTCGGCATTCCGCTGGCGCAGGGAGGCGACGTCACGCGGCGCGGCGAAGAAATCCTGAATTGCGATGTAGCGCGTGGAAAACCAACTTTGCGTGTCCACGAGCAGTCCGGTGAACCAGTTGGAGGCGGTGCTGAAGTAGCCGCCGAAGGCCAGTGCCAGGATGCCCCCCACCACTAAAAAAATAATCGTCGTCTGTAAAGAACGGGAAAGCAGGTCTCTCATTTTTAATTCGCGCGGGCAGGTTACGCGTTATGACGTGTACTGCCGCGCTCCAATCCGACCAGATAACGGCTAAGGTTTTCAAAGTCATCAAAGATCATGCCCGCGCCGCGCGCCACGCAGGTGAGCGGGTCTTCAGCGACCCACACGCGCAATTTCAATTCGTCGGACAGGCGCTCGGCCAATCCTTGCAGCAACGCGCCGCCGCCCGCGAGGCAGATACCGACATCCATCAGGTCGGCCACGATTTCGGGCGGAATTTCGTCCAGTGCATCGCGGACGGTATCCACGATCACTTGCACAGAAACGGATAGTGCTTCGCGCATCTCGACCGATGAAACTTGAATCGTTTCGGGCAGGCCAGTCACCAGATTGCGGCCGCGCACATCCATGGTCTTTTCGGTCGGCAGGGGGTAGGCTGAGCCAATGCTCCATTTGATCTGTTCGGCCACGCCTTCACCGGTCAGCAGGTTGTATTTATTGCGGAGATACTGAACGATATCCTGATCCATCTCGTCGCCTGCCACACGCAGGGACCTCGAAACGACCACGCCGCTCATGGACATGACCGCCACCTCGGTTGTCCCACCGCCAATATCCACCACCATCGAGCCGCGAATCTCCCCAATGGGCAGGCCCGCCCCGAGGGCGGCCGCGATCGGCTCTTCGATCAAAAAGGCCTGCCGCGCGCCTGCGGCCATGACGGCGTCGTAAACGGCGCGTTTTTCCACTTCGGTCACGCCGGTGGGGATGCCCACCACCACGCGCGGGCGCGGCAATGGCACCACGCTTTGTTCGTGGACCTTGCCGATGAAATATCCCAGCATTTCCTGTGTGATATCGAATTCAGAGATGACCCCGTCGCGCAATGGACGAACCGCCACTACGTTTGCAGGTGTGCGCCCTGCCATCTCCTTCGCTTCGAGACCGATCGCGATTGGCTGGCGAAGCCGTTTGTCAATCGTCACCCACGATGGCTCGTTGATGACAATCCCCTTGCCGCGGACATGCACCAGGGTGTTGGCGGTGCCCAGGTCAATGGCAATGTCGAGAGAGAAAAGGCCTAGAAGCCAGTTTAATGGGTTGAAGGCCAAAGTGGGCTCCTCATTGAAAGTCTGGACTTTCTTGCAGGCGGTATTATACCATGAGGTTTTTTAATGGATTTCCGCGCAACGATTTGGTAACAGGCGGGGTTAATCAGTTGTGTAATTCATTCGTCACTTCATTCGGGAGGAACCCATGTCCAAGATCGCGCTTGTAACCGATAGTACTGCCTGGATCCCCAAAGACTTGCTCGACCAATACAACATCACTGTTGCCCCGCAAGTGCTCATTTGGGGTGAGGAAACCTTGAACGACGGCGTGGATATCCAGCCGCAGGAATTCTATGCCCGCATTCAGACCGCCAAGGTGATGCCGACCACCTCGCAAGTCCCCATCGTTACCATGCAGAATATTTTCGCTGGACTGCTCGATAAAGGTTTTGATGTATTGGGGATCTTCATCTCCTCGAAACTTTCTGGGACCATGCAGTCGGCCATTCAGGGACGGGAGGCGCTCAGCCAGGGACAGGACAAAATCCACATTGTAGACAGTCATGCCACTGCCATGGCGATGGGCTTTCAGGTTTTGGCCGCGGCTCGCGCCGTTGCAGACGGGGCCAGCGTATTGGACGCGAAAGCCGTTGCTGAAAAGGCGCGCGACCATACAGGTGTCTACTTTGCGGTGGAGACGCTGGAGTTTTTGCATCGCGGCGGGCGCATCGGCGGGGCGGCGCGTCTCATCGGTACCGCACTGAATATGAAACCCGTCCTTGCCCTCGTGGATGGCCGCGTGGAAGCCGTGGAGCGCATCCGTACGAAGGGCAAGGCTCTCGACCGTGTGCTCGAGTTGGTCGCGGAAAAAACGAAGGGACAGCCGCCCATCCGAATTGCGTCCCTGCATGCCAATGCCCCAGAGGAGGCGCGTGCTCTGCTCGACCGCGCTTCGAAGGAACTAAACGCCGCGGAAAGCATCTCTACGGAAGTCAGTCCCGTCGTTGGGAATCACGCAGGGCCAGGGGTCGTCGGGCTGGCCTACATGTTTGGGATGTAAACGTCAATTGAACAGAGACCGCCTCCTCTGTTGGGATGAGGCGGTTTTTTGTCATCTGAATGTTGGGGGTTGTGGTTTCCATGTTTCAGGCGGGTATAATCGGGACATGACTCATTCCACGCCACTCGTCATCGGCATCGCGGGCGGATCAGGTTCGGGGAAAACCACCGTCGCGCAGGAAATTTTACAGCGCGTTGGCCCCTCTCGCATTGCCTTCCTCCAGCACGACGCGTATTACAAAGACCTGAGCGGTCTTCCGCCCGCCCAGCGCGCCGAGGTCAATTTCGATCATCCCAACTCGCTCGAAACGGAATTGCTCATCAAGCACATCGAACAACTGAAAAGCGGGGGTTCCGTCGAAGTCCCGATCTATGATTTCGCGCATCACAGCCGCACGGAGCGGACGTACACCGTCCAGCCGCGCGGCGTGGTTTTGGTGGAGGGGATCCTTATTTTCGCGGAACCCGCCCTGCGCGAAATCTGCGACGTGAAAATTTTCGTGGACACCGACTCGGACATCCGCCTCATACGCCGCATCCAGCGGGACATCGCCGAACGCGGACGAACGGTGGAGATGGTCGTCAAACAATATCTCAACACCGTGCGCCCAATGCACCTTGAGTTTGTAGAGCCTTCGAAGCGTTATGCGGACGTCATTATTCCCGAAGGCGGTATGAACGTGGCCGCATTGGACATGGTGGTGGCGCGAATTGAGGCGTTGTTGAAATAAAAGACGTTTAACCGCGAAGCACGCCAGGAGCGCAAAGATTTAATGGCTTTTTTGCGCGAACTTTGCGGGCTTAGCGGCAAAAACTGAAATTGAAAACTGATAGGAGAACCCAAATGGCAAAGCAATGGACGAACCCACCCGAAATGGAAATTGACCCGAAGAAGAAATATACCGCCCACATGAAAACTGATGTCGGCACGATGGTCATTGAACTGTTCGCGGACAAGACACCAAAGACGGTGAACAACTTTGTCTTCCTCGCCCGTCAGGGATTCTACGAGGGCGTCATCTTCCATCGCGTCATCGCCAACTTTATGGCGCAGGGCGGCGACCCAACGGGAAGCGGCTCGGGCGGACCTGGCTACAAATTCGAGGACGAATTCCACCCGTCCCTGAAGCATGACAAGCAGGGCGTCCTCTCCATGGCGAACGCGGGACCGAACACGAATGGCTCGCAATTTTTCATCACGCACGTTCCCACGCCACACCTGGATGGCCGTCATAGCGTGTTTGGTCAGGTGAGCGAGGGCTTGGATGTGCTGATGGCGATCAAGCCGCGCAACCCGCAGGCGCCCGAATATCCCGGTGTGAAAATTCTCGGCATCGAGATCGTCGAGAGTTGAACGTAAGGAGTGCGTCGCACCAGACTTGATAGGCATTAGCCTAAATAGCAGGTGCGACGCACTCGCGTAACGATGGATACAAAAACTCGGACCACTATTCTACGCATCCTCGCGGTGCTGGCCGTGATTGGCATCAGCGTGTACGTGTTCTCGATCCGCGAGCGCGTGGACGATTTTGCGGTCTACGGCTACCCTGGCATCTTCCTCATCGCGTTGCTGGCGAATGCCACGGTCTTTCTCCCCGCGCCAGGGATCGCCATCGTCTTCGCGATGGGGAGCGTGTTCCATCCGCTGGGTGTGGCGCTGGCGGCAGGCGCGGGTGGCGCACTCGGTGAGTTGAGCGGCTACCTCGCGGGATTCGGCGGGCAGGCCGTTGTGGAGAATACGGCCGCGTACGCGCGCGTCCAGCCCAAAGTCCAGAGATGGGGCGGATGGGCGGTGCTCGCGCTGGCCGCGATCCCGAATCCGTTTTTCGATCTGGCTGGCGTGGCGGCGGGCGCGTCCAAAATGCCCGTCTGGAAATTCCTGATTTATTGCTGGATCGGACAGACCATCAAAATGGCGACATTCGCCTTCGCGGGATCAGCATCGATTCCGCTTTTATTCGAATAGGAGACGATATGACTGACTACTCAAACGTGGACGCATTCCTCGTTTCAAACCTGGACGCGAGCCTGCGCGAACTTGGACGGCTGGTTGCCCAGCCTTCGATCTCCGCGCAGAAGATTGGATTGAACGAGTGCGCCGCGTTGGTCGCGGAGATGCTCCGCGCCCGCGGCTTCACGGCGAACATTTATCCGACGGCGGGTTCGTCTGTGGTGGTGGCGGAACGCAAAGGCAAAAATGATAAGACCCTGCTCTTTTACAATCACTACGATGTGCAGCCGCCTGAGCCGCTGGAGTTATGGGACTCGCCGCCGTTCGAGCCGCAGATCCGCGACGGCAAGATGTACGGGCGCGGCGTGAGCGACGACAAGGGTCACTTCGCGGCGCGTCTCTTCGCGCTGGACGCGTTGCTGGCCGAGGGTGAACTTCCGTGCAATGTGAAATTCATCGTGGAAGGCGAGGAGGAAACCGCCAGCGTGAACCTGGCGAAGTTCATCCACGAGAATACTGACCTGCTCAAAGCGGACGCGTGCATCTGGGAATTCGGCGGCGTGGACCATACCGATACACCCATGCAATATCTCGGCCTGCGCGGCATCCAATATGTGGAACTTTCGGTGGATTTGCTTTCGACAGACGTTCACTCTGGTCTCGGCGGGAGCATCTTCCCCAACGCGGCCTGGAGACTCGTCTGGGCATTGAACACCCTGAAAGGTGCGGACGAGCGTATCCTCATCCCAGGTTTTTACGATGATGTCAAACCACCGTCCGCACGCGACCGCGAACTCATGTCCGCGCTGGCGGATGTGACCGAGGAATACAAGTCTCGTTACGGCGTGCCGTATTTCATCAAGGGCTTGAAGGGTGGGGACGAATTGAAGATCGAAGAAGTCTTCTCGCCGACCTGCACCATCTGCGGGTTGACCAGCGGCTATCAAGGCCCTGGCTCAAAGACGGTTTTGCCCGCGCGCGCCTCGGCAAAAGTGGACTTCCGCCTCATTCCCGACCAGGACCCGAGCGACATTCTGAAGAAATTGCGCGCCCACCTCGACTCGCAGGGTTTCACCGATGTCAAAATCACCGACCTTGGCGGCGACGCGCCCGCGCGCACCGATCCCGACCATCCGTTCATCCAACTGGTCATAGCCGCGGCGGAGGAAGTGTACGAAAAGCCGATGAGCCTCGTTCCACTGGTGGGTGGCTCAGGACCGAATCATCCCTTCGTCCACGTGCTGGGACTCCCCGTCGCGACTGCGGGCATGGGCTATCCTGATACCAAAACCCATGCACCGAACGAAAATATTCGGCTTGATCTGTATCTCAAGCACGCGCGGCATATGGCGAGGGTGGTGAGGGAGTTTGGGGAGGGGAAGTAAGCGGAGAGCAGAAGCCTCGCGGAGGAGGGACACGTACAAGAGGCTCTGGTCGCAATGACGGAGCCTCTTGGGTTATATCAGCCAATGATCGCGTTGTTTTTATGGGGGCAATGCGCCAATCTCGCGGAAATTCCTACATTACATAAATCACTTGTAGCCGACCTTACAAAACTGTACAGTGAAGGATGATGGACTCTGTCGAGTTTCGATTCGGCGTTCCTCAAAATGAAAAGAGCATGTGCCTTATCAGGATTCCTGTTGATTCTGATTGTTGGGGGATTTGGATGCTCGAATAATGCAACAGACATTCCAGCCGTTCTTTCCACGCAACACTACACTACCGAGCCAGAATCAGAATTGACCAGCGCCTCCACCCAGCCTGTGGTGGAGCAGACGCGCGTTGCCGATCTTTCGCGTCTCAGTGACATGATCGAAAAAATCCTTTCCCATCCCGATTCCTACATTGGCCAGCAGGTGGAAATCGTCGGCTATTTTCGCGGCTGGGATCTGCTCAAGGAGGTGAAAGGAACACCACCGGTCACACGCAGTGATTGGGTCATTGCAGATTCAAGCGGGGCCATCTACGTTACAGGAATAATTCCCCCCAATCTCGACCCAGCCTCGCTACAGGATGCGGACAAACTTGTCCGCCTCGTGGCGACGGTGGGACAAAATCAAAACGGTGTCTATTTGCAGGCTGTGTCAGTGGAATTGATTTCCACGGAATAAGCGCGTTGTTTCTTTTGAAATGGAGAAAATCATGAAAACGAACGTTAATTTTCGCGTTGCCGTGTTGGCAATCCTGGCGATCCTGGGTCTGCTCGCACAATCAGCGGGGACAATGCCGGTGAAAGCCGGACCCGCGAGCGGATCCGCGCGGGAGGCGGGAGGGGCGTTGCTCCAGCCATTCACGGCGACGGTCGGCGAGCCATTTGTCCCAAATAAACAACCTAAAGCGAAGTCGGTCAATTCTGACGATTCGCGGACTCCGAGTCTCGATCAGCCTTCCCTGCCCCCGGACCCGGATAAGAAGCCGGTCAATTCCGCTCCACCTGAGAGGGATAGGGATTACTGGACCCTTCCAATGACCGAGACGTTTGAAGGCATATTCCCGAACGGGCTTTGGAACGTGTTCGATAACAACGGCGCCACCTATGGCGAATACTATTGGGATGACGATGACTATAAACCCCATAATGATGATTGGAGCGCCTGGGTGGCGAATGGCGGCGCAAATGGGGTTGACCCAGAATTCAACAACTACGCCAACGACATGGATACCTGGATGATGTATGGGCCGTTTGATTTGAGCGGATGCTCGGCGGCAGATTTCGAGTTTTACTACTGGAATAAATCCGAACCGAACTACGATTTCTTTGGCTGGGGCGCATCGCCAAATGGTTCGAATGTGTATGGTTTTCAACTCTCTGGCTCTCAGGAGTCGTGGAACTATGTGGATTTCGATCTGGCGCCATATCTTGGGGACGACTCTGTCTGGCTGGCTTTCATTTTCCGCAGCGACTACACTGTCACTGATATCGGAACGTTTGTGGATGATATTGCGTTGTGGTGCTTGCACGAAACAGACGTAAAATCGTGGACCTATATGGTCTATCTCGATGGCGACAACAATCTCGAATCTGCGGCGATTGATGATTTCATGGAGATGTCGAGCGTGGGTTCCAGCGCCAATGTCAATATCGTGGCGCTGATGGATCGCGTCTCTGGCTATGATACGAGTTACGATGACTGGACGGACACGCGGCGGTTCTACATCACCCCCGGGTTGACGCCCGCGGCGGTCAACGGAGTCAGTTGGGGTGAGGCCAATATGGGAGACCCGGAGGTGCTCCTCAAATTTGTCCGCTGGGCCAAGGCGGCCTACCCTGCCAATCATTACGTTCTGGTGTTTTGGGATCATGGCAGTGGCTGGCGGTTGAGAGATCCGAATGAGGTTTTGAACAAGGGTGTTGCCTTCGACGACACCAGCGGGGGCGACTCGATTGACATGCCAGAGTTGAGGGGTTCACTCAACACGTTGACGGGCGGTGGAGCGTATCCATTCGACATTGTCGGCATGGACGCCTGCCTGATGGCGATGGCCGAGGTGGATAACCAGATCAAGCCGTACGCGACCATCCGCGTCGGTTCGGAGGAGACCGAACCCGGTGACGGCTGGCCCTATGACACGATCCTCTCTGCTCTGGTGGCGAACCCATCCATGACAGCGACCACGCTCGCCACCAACATCGTGGATTTCTACTACAGTTCCTACGGCAACGACAATACACAGTCGGCCGTCAATCTTGGATCGCCGTATACCACATTGAACACCGCTATCAACAATCTGGCAACCGCGTTGATCAACAATGGGCATAACTACATCACCGAGATTCAAATGGCGCGCAATAACAGTCAGCAGTTTGCGTACACATATTACATTGACCTGTGGGATTTTGCGGATTGGATTCGAATCAACGTTCCAGAGCCGACCATCAACAATGCCGCTGTCGCTGTGAAAAATGCCGTCACCGCCGCGGTGATTCGAGAGCAGCATGGACCTTCGTGGCCGTGGGCACGCGGTATCAGTATCTACTTCCCGAAGACTGCGGGCGAGTACGATGCCCGCTACGATGGCAGCACCGGCTTCCTGCAATTCACGGCGAACACGCAATGGGACGAGTGGATTCACAAGTATCACCAGTTCGCCAGTTACCCGGCCATGTTCAACAAGAGCAGTCCTGCCAATGGCGCGACGAGTCAATCGGTGACTCCAACCTTGAGTTGGGGCGCGAGCGCCGGGGTGACATCGTATGCCTATTGCTATGACACAAGCAATGACGGCGCTTGCGGCGGATCGTGGGTGAGCACCGGGGCCAACACGAGCGTCGTCGTCAGCCTCATCGAGGCGACCACCTATTACTGGCAGGTGCGCGCCACGAACGCCTCTGGGACAGTCTACGCTAACAAGGGAGCCTGGTGGTCGCTCACAACTGGGAGCCTGCCGACCGCCTTCAACAAGACCGCTCCTTCCAACGGCGCGACCAGCCAGCCGCTTAATCCCACCCTGACTTGGGGAACAAGCACCGGTGCGACCAGTTACGAATACTGCTACGATACGAGCAACGATAACGCTTGCAGTGGCTGGACGAGCAACGGCACGTCCACCAGCAAGGCGCTCAGCGGGCTAAGCCAGTACACCACTTACTATTGGCACGTCCGCGCTGTGAATGCTATCGGAGCCAGATATTCGAATGGTTCCAGCACGGCTTTCTGGTCGTTTACCACAGGTGGGATGCCCGGTATATTTGGAAAGTCCTCGCCGGCCAACGGTGCGACGGACCAGGCGCTCAATCCCACCCTCTCTTGGGGACCGAGCAGCAATGCCGCTTCCTATGAATATTGCTACGATACAACCAATGACAACGCGTGCAGTGCCTGGAGCAACAACGGCACATCCACAAGCGTAGGTTTGAGCGGGTTGAACTCGGAAACCACTTACTTCTGGCATGTCCGCGCGGTGAACAGCTTTGGGACAAGATATTCGGATGGCTCTGACACGGCATTCTGGTCCTTTACCACCATGCCGTTCTCGCCGCCTGGTGATTTCAACAAACTTGCCCCCGCCGATGGCGCAATCAACCAGACGATAACGCCAACCATCTCGTGGGAAGCGAGCACCGACGCAACTTCGTACGAATATTGCTATGACACGACTAACGATGATGACTGCTTCGCCTGGATGGATAACGGACTTTCCACAAGTGTGCCATTAACTGGCTTAGCGTACAACGCCACCTATTACTGGCACGTGCGCGCCATTGGCGATGGCGGGATAACCTATTCTGACGGCTCCGAACTCGCCTACTGGTCGTTCACCACCAAAGGACGATTGATCACCCGTTCGATCGCTGCGCAGGATGGCTGGATCCTCGAAACGGGCGAGAATACCAACGTGGGTGGCACACTCAATGCCACTGCAACGACGTTGCGTCTTGGTGATGATGCCACAAAAAAGCAATATCGAAGCATTCTCTCCTTCAACACAGGCGGCCTGCCCAATAGCGCGGTCATCACCAAAGTAACACTCAAGGTCAAGAGACAGGGTATCGTTGGCGGAGGCAACCCTGTCACCATGTTCCAGGGCTTTATGGCAGATATTAAGCGGGGCATCTTTGGCACATCAGCCTTGCAAGCGGCAGACTGGCAGACTGCGGCCCAAAAAACCGTAGGTCCATTCACTCCGTCCCTCAGCGGCGGGTGGTACACGCTCAATCTGACCAGCGCCAAAGCCTACGTCAACAAATTGGCAACCGCCGGGGGGTTAACGCAGATCCGCCTGCGCTTCAAACTGGATGACAACAACAATGCCATTGCCAACTACTTGAGCCTGTATAGCGGTAACGCAGGTGCGGCGAGTCGCCCGCAATTGATCATCGAGTATTACGTGCCGTAGTGTTCTACCGATTTTGAAATCACAGGCCTGATGGTTTCCGTCAGGCCTGTTGGTTACAACCTCCCTTTCTGAATGTGACAATCCTCCTCTGGATTGAAACCTGACGCGCGTATATAATCCAATAAATTATCCAAAGCATATCCGCGTACAAAACAGGAGGTACGAATGTTAGTTGGCGAACGAATGTCCCGACCGCCCATCATCATTGGGCCCGAAATGAGCATCCACGATGCGCTGGCCTTGTTCAAGAAGGAACGCATCCGCCGCGCACCCATTATCAAGGGCGGTAAACTCATTGGCATCGTCTCGGAAAAGGACCTGCTCAACGCGTCCCCGTCACCTGCCACCACCCTCAGCGTCTGGGAGATGAACTACCTGCTCAGCAAACTGACTGTCGCGGAAGTAATGACGAAAGACGTGATCACCGTCTCCGAGGATACGCCCATCGAAGAGGCGGCTCGCATCATGGCCGATAACAAGATCGGCGGCCTGCCCGTGGTGAAAGGAACGCGCGTCGTCGGCATCATCACCGAGACGGACCTGTTCAAGATGTTCCTCGAATTGATGGGTGCGCGCGAGAAGGGTGTCCGCGTCACCGCGTTGATCGAGGATAAGCCTGGCACACTGGCAAAAATCACCAAAGCCATTGCGGAAGCGGGTGGGAACTTCGTGGCCTTTGGTCAATTTGTGGGCGAGGATGTAAGCACACGAGTGCTCACCTTCAAGATCAATGGCATGGATCAGGCGCAGGTCAAGAAGGTTCTCACCCCACTCATCAACAAGATCTGGGATATCCGAGAAATCTAACCACTAAAACGAAAATGGACACGAAGGGATTGGTTGTGCCTTCGTGTCCATTGCATTCAAGGGGAATCTAAAAATCACCCGCATCATCTGCCATGCGGACGATGCGCGGGGTGAACTTTCCGATCACTTCCACCAGATCGTGTTGCGCGGCGATGACCGTGTCAATCGGCTTGTAGGCCTGCGGGGATTCGTCCAGGCCGCCGCCGAGGAGCGTGACGCCGCGCTCCTTGAGGTACGCGTCCCGCGCGGACTTGGCGATGGAATTCAGCGCGGCCTTGCGGCTCATCATCCGACCTGCGCCGTGTGAAGCCGACTGAAGCGATTCAGCCACCCCAAGCCCCCTTACCAGATAGCCCGCATCTCCCATTGAGCCAGGGATGACTCCCAGCACGCCCGCGCCTGCGGGAGTTGCGCCTTTGCGGTGAACGATAACTTCGTGTCCATCGGGGAGTCTTTCCCGCCACGCGAAATTATGATGGTTCTCCACGACTGCGGCCTCTTTCAATCCAACCGCTTCGGCCACGCGGCGGTGGATGATGAAATGGTTGGCCGAAGCGAACCGTCCCGCGAGTTCCATCGAAAGCCAGTATTCCTGTCCCTCCTCGGAATCGAGCGAGAGCCACGCGAGGTGACGCACGCTCTTATCGAGATGAGGATGCTTCTCTATTGCCAGTTTGCTGTAACGGTCGGCGATCTTGAATCCGACCGAGCGCGACCCGCTGTGGGAAAGCAGCGCGAGATATTCACCAGGATGCAGGCCAAAGAGCGGTTCCTGCAGGCGGAACGACCCCCATTCCACAAAATGATTGCCCGTCCCGCTGGTACCGAGTTGTTTGGCGGCATTATCGTGCAGAGACTGGAGCAGGCGCGTCGCATCCCAGGCGGAATCGTCCAGCACGGAATGAGAGGCGCGGCGGTTGCCTTTCCATTCCGCGCCCATGCCGAAAGCGGTTTGAGTCAGCAAGGCGTTTTCGAAGAGGGCGGGCTTCTGTCCCAGCAAGTGTGGGGATACTTCGTATAGCGATAAGCGCATTCGACAGGCAATATCAACGCCGACGGCGTACGGGATGACCGCGTTGTCCGTCGCGAGCACGCCGCCGATGGGCAGGCCGTAGCCGACGTGCGCGTCGGGCATGAGCGCGCCAGCGACGGAGATGGGCAGGCGCATGGCGTTGTCCATCTGCGCGAGAGACTGGTCGTCAATGTTTTCGCGTCCCCAGATCGGATAGCGAAGCGCTTCGCCGCGCAGTTCGGCGGGACTCGCCTCCCTGGGCTGACTCACACGGAGACATTCGCGCGCCAACTCTGCCAGCGACGCGTCAGCGAGGAAACTGCCCGGGTCGGCGCGCACCGCGGACAGTCGCGCGAGAACCGAGTCGCGGTCGAGTCCCGTTTCAAGCAGATGCGCGGCCGCGTCCTTGGCGATTCCGATGATCCGTCCATCAGGCCAGCCGTTGCGTTTGAGAATCTTGCCAGTGACGATGTCCATGTTTCAATCATACCGCAGTTGACAGGCACGCGGAATCGCCCCCTGCATTGTTGGAACGAAGGCGAGCAAGGCTATTCGATCTTGAACACCTTATCGTGTGGATGGACGATGTGTTCCACTTTGATCGCTACGTCGTCCCCTTGTTTCGCGGACTGGACAGATTGGTGCTTGATCTGCAACGAGGTCACGGTTTGCTTGAAGTCGGTGGAGTGACCGTGGATGTGGATTGTCTCGCCCACATTGAGCGGACTGGTGAGCGCGAGCACGGCAACATTGAGGTGATCGAAGTAATGGGTGACTTTCCCAATTTCCACGTCAGACATAAGCCACCTCCTTTCGGTGGTTGGTGGAGGGATGGGCAAATCTATTTTAATCCTGTTTTCGGGAAATTAGAATCGCATTGCGGAATTCTGCAATCAAACCTGAACTGGTTGAAATTGTCTGCGAAAAGTTGTATAGTATGTTTGATTGCTCGTCACGAGAAAGGAGCGTGGCAAATGAATACCAGATACAAACAACATGCGATGATGGGGGTGATGGCGGCCCTTCTGCTGTTGGTGGGATGTGCCCCGCAAGAGACGGCTGCTCCCACGCCAATCCCGTCCACGAAGACTCCCATCCTGCCTACACAAATGTCGGTGCCGCCATCTCCAACTGCTGTCAGTGTGGTGGGGAAAACCTTCACGGGTCCTTTGGGTGACGGTGGCACGATCACCTTTACTGTCTCCGAGGATGGACTGACGGTGGAGGGAGGAATTGCCCTGCTGATGAAAAATATCAGTTGTACCGAAGGCGGCGGCAATCTCATTGAACTGAAAATAACCATCCCACACAGTTTTCAGATTATAGAGATGAAGTTCAGGTATGGGAGCGACAATATGTTTCAGGCTGGCTATGGGATGGAGTTGATCGGACAATTCGATTCGTCCGTCAGCGTTCACGGAACATTTAAGTATCAAGATACCAATAGGCCGCCGACCAGTCCATGCACCTATGGTCCGTATGAATGGACGGCCAACGCGCAGTGATAGTAACTGACCAAAACGCCTCGCAGGTTCCCAAATCCGCGAGGTGTTCCAATTCCCAATTTATCAATCCCCCAACTACCCCTTCTTCTCGATCTTCGACCACGTATCCTTTAGCGATACCGTCAAGTTGAAGACGGGCTTTTCGGGTGTTGAATCGAGATCGGGCGTGAAGTAACCCGTCCGCTCGAATTGGAGTGGCTCGCCGACGCGCGCGTTTGCCAGAGACAGCTCAACGTAACCTTCCAGCGCTTCGAGCGAGTTCGGGTTGACGATGGTCTCCAGCTCACCGTCATCGGGGCGTTCGACGGTGAACAACTGCGCGTACATGCGGACTTCCGCGGGCAGGGCGTGTTCCGCCGAAACCCAGTGAATCGTGGATTTGACTTTTCGTCCGTCGGGCGCGTCTCCGCCTTTGGTGGTGGGATCGTACGTGCAGTGGACTTCGGTCGCCTCGCCCGCCTCGTTCTTGACGATATGCGTGCATTTGACGAAATACGCGTAGCGCAGGCGCACTTCGTTCCCAGGGAAGAGACGGAAATACTTGGGCGGTGGCGTCTCGCGGAAATCGTCCTGTTCGATATAGAGGACCTTCGAGAACGGGACTTTGCGCGTCCCCGCTGACGGGTCTTCGGGATTGTTGACCGCCTCCATCTCCTCGACCTGGCCTTCGGGGTAGTTGTCAATGACGAGTTTGAGCGGATGCAGGACAGCCATGCGACGCAGGGCGCGCTTGTTCAGGTCATCGCGGATGATGGCCTCGAACTGTGCCATCTCCACGTAACTATCGTTTTTTGTTTCGCCGAGACCAGTGACGAAGTTGATGATCGCTTCAGGCGTGACGCCGCGGCGGCGGAGTCCACGCAGGGTGGTGAGGCGCGGGTCGTCCCAGCCGCGCACCACTCCTGTTTCGACCAGTTTACGGAGTTTGCGTTTGCTCATCATGGCGTAGGTTAAGTTGAGACGCGTAAATTCGATCTGTCGGCTCGGGAAGGCTTCCAGTTTTTGCAGGAACCACTCGTAGAGCGGACGGTGGATCATGTACTCGTTGGAGCAAAGCGAATGGGTGACGCCTTCCATCGAGTCGTTCTGTCCGTGCGACCAATCGTACATCGGGTAGATGTGCCACTTGTCGCCCGTGCGATGATGGTGTGCGTTCATGATGCGATACATGACGGGGTCGCGCATCAGCAAGTTGGGATGCGACATGTCAATCTTGGCGCGCAGGACGCGGCTCCCTTCCGCGAACTCGCCGTTTTTCATGCGTTCCAACAGGTCGAGATTCTCCTCCACCGAACGATTGCGATACGGCGAGTCGATTCCAGGCTTGATGGCGGACTCCGTCTCGCTCCATTTCGTACCCTTCGGCAGGGTCCCGCGCGACGCGCTCATCTCCTCCTGAGTCTGGTCGTCCACGTAGGCAAGTCCCAGCTTGACGAGTTTCACCGCCCAATCGTAAAGCAGATCGAAGTAGTCGGAGGCGTAGGTCTCCTTCGCCCATTCGATTCCGAGCCAGGCCGCATCTTCTTTGATCGCGTCCACGAACTCGGTCTCTTCCTTGGATGGGTTGGTATCGTCGAAGCGCAGATATAACTCGCCGCCGAATTCCTGCGCGGTGAAGTAGTCAATCAAAAAGGCTTTGACATGTCCGATGTGCAAATAGCCGTTCGGTTCGGGTGGCAGGCGCGTGCGGATGTAGTTGAAGCGTCCATTTTTCAGGTCTTTGGCAACGGCTTCGCGGATGAAAGTGGGGATTCGGCTGGTGGTTTCGTCGGTCATTCTTCCTCGTTGTTTGTTGAATGGTGACTATTATAACAAAGCGCAGGATATGTTTTATAATCTTCGTTGGAGGTCGTGATGAGCGAATCGAAAAATGAAAAATTCATGGGAACATATTTTGACCGCGACGCGGTGATGAAAGTTTCTCGTTGGGGCGAGATCCTTTCGTGGGTGGTGGTGGGCGTCTACGCGGTGGATCTGGTTGCCGCCCTTGCCGTTTTCGTTTTGCAGTATTTTCGCGGCTTTTTGGGGCATATGGGCTTCTCAGATGCTTTTACCACCGTGCTCTATATCGTTGAGCGTCCCTTCCGCGGCATCGTCTATTTCGTTGCTTTGCAGGCCATTTCGAAAGCGTTGTTGATTCTGATGGATATGGAGGACAACACCCGCCGCGCGGCGAGGAGATAGGTCGGATTGCTAATCCGCCTCGCACACCTTGACGGGAGGCGGGATGCGCCTTCTCCTCGTTTCGTCTCCGCCCTTGCCCGAAACGGATGGGCGTGCTAAAATACCGCCCGCTGGAATAGTGGGGGCTCGTCTAATGGCAGGACGACTGACTCTGGATCGGTCGACTTGGACGAGGAAACACATTGAGGAGTCGTCCAACGGCAGGACACTACACTCTGGATGTAGGTATCTTGGTTCGAATCCAGGCTCCTCAGCTAACCTGGGTCTTGAGAACAAAACTCAAGGCCCTTTTGATTTAATACTAACAGTGTCGGGTGACGCATCTTAAGTGGTTCAAATCCCCATTGGGAAGATGTCCTTTCCCCCCACCACGAAACGACTCCCCGACGTGGGGAGTCGTTTTTTAAATGCTTCTGTAGGGTCAGTCTTCCATCTTGTTCACGGCGCCCGCGCCACTGATCGTTTCGTGCACGACAGGCGAGCCATAATAGTTTACTGTTCCCGCGCCGCTGATTTTGGCGGTCAATTCGTCTTCCACTCGTAGAGTGGCAGTGCCCGCACCGCTGATCTGTACCTCAGCCGTCTGGCTTTGCAGTTTGGCGCCGTTGAAGTCGCCCAGGCCGCTGATGAACACGGTCACAGCATCGGCTTTGCCAGCGATGGTGATCTTGCCTGCACCGCTCAGGGTCGCGGTCAGCATTTTTACTTCCAAATCTTTCAAGGTGGTGTCGCCCGCGCCGCTGAGTTTCAGTTCGAATGCGTCGGTCTTCAGCCCATCCACCTGCAAGGTTCCTGCCGCCGAGAAGTTGATCTCTTTCAGGTCTGTCACTGTGATGGTGATCTTTACATCCTCAGTTGGTGTCACGCGTTTGGAGTAACTCTCCTCGCTGTTTTCGATGACCAGTGTCCCGTTGCGGACTTCGGTGGTCAGTTGGGGGAGGAGATTGTCTTCCGCTTCAATACTGACCGATGCCTGCCCGCCCTGGCGGACGATGATCTCGCCGGGATAGCGGATGGAGATGGCATCGAAGTCTTCCAGTTTGCGTGTCTCAGTCTCGATCTTTCCAGACCCTGAAACGGCCCCCGAAAAACGATCGCCCACATTCCAGTCGCCCCAATTGGGAGCGTCGTTCCAGCCCAGTTTGGGTGCATAGATGACCGCGGCCATTGCGCCAATAACCACCAGTGCAGAGACGATCATTCCAAAAGGCCTCCATGCGCTTTGCAGGATCAACCCTGCACCGAGTGCGATCAGCAGGTAGGGCCAGATGTGGGTCAGCGCCCACAGGTTTTTGGTGGGGATTTGCCCCATGGTAATCATTAGCCAGATGACGCCCGTCGCAATGAACGTCAACGGCCAGAAGAAGGAACGATGTTCTTTCATTTTTATCTCCAATTAAAGTGTGTTTGCGTCAGTGGGCGCGTCATCAGATTTTTTCGTGGTCAGAAGCCCCGAGCGCTTGAAAATCAGATACAGACCCAGCAGGATCAAGCCTACGGGGAAGATGTAGTTTGCCAGGACGGACGAGTTAAAGATCATCTCAAAGAACGCGCCGAAGATGATGAACAGGATCAGTCCCACACGCATTACGCCAGCGCCGCTGTGACGCTGTTCCGCGTTTCCGCCCCACCACCCCATGATGTAGATGCCGAGGCCAACGGAGATGATGATGACCGTCCATCCGTAGGCCCAACTTTCGAAGTGGTTGGTGAGATTCTGGATGAACAGCATCAAGCCGATCCCCGTGATAATCCCGCCCGGGACGGCCAGTCCTGCAGTGGATTTGCCGCCTGCGGCCATGCCCACGAAAAACATCGCTCCGACACCGATAATGATGAAGGGCCAGAACGTACCCCAGAAGTCAAACCCGCTAAAGAATTGGGATGACAATATCAGAAGGCCGAATAGTATGAGCAGGACTCCGCCAACGAGGGTGCCGCCGTTTCGATTCTTGACTTCCATTTGGATTCTCCTTTCGATTTGGTTTGCACCTTTTATACGAACTTGGGCAGGCAGGGTTTCTCGATTTTGCCGTTTGCCAGAGTGGAAATCACTAATCATATGCGGAATGGCGCCGTTGTTCTATCTTGGAACTTGGTCGATTCTGCCGAGAATGTCCCGATTTGCCCCCTCGATCTCCTCGTAGATTTTCTTCACATCTTCTTTCATCTCAGTGGATACACCCGCTGTCTGTGGAATAAATTTGACCAGATCGCGCGCCTGGCGCAACAGGTCTCTAACGCCCGCGATGTACGAAAGGTTATTGCGTCCCAATTCGGCGGGAATGGGAAATTCGCGGGCTTTTTGGATCAAGTTACGGGCAAGGACAATTCGTTCGGCGGCAGGGATCAGTTTGGGCATTGAATCAACACTCTGAATATCCGCAAGCGTAACACTTCCTGCATCCCTCTTCATTGACCACCGCGGCCTCACCGCATTCGGGACACAGATCACCGATTCGCATCGGCGGGACATTTTCCGCCGCCTCGGCTTCAATAACGTGCCCACCATTGCCGCCGTTGGATTTCTCCTCGACAGGCGCGGGAGCAATTCCATCCTTTTCGCGCAGGTAGTGATCGAGCACCTGTCCAATGCCATCAGGCAGGGAGCGGACGCGGTTCGGGCCAAAGCCGAGTGAACGTCCGCCGCCGATGCCCATCAACTGGCGGACAACCTCCCGCATGCGGTCAGTTGGGATGACAGGGCTGGCCAAACGTAAAATGTACGAGATGAGGCGCCCGATGGCCTCCGAAACGGCCGCGGTCTCCGAACCAGCCTTCGAGGTGTTGATGAACGCCTCAAAGGGTTGACTGCCTCCATTTTCGTTGATCGTGATGAAGGCTTTGCCGACGGGCGTCTCCACGTTGAATGTGCGGCCTGTCAACGCGCGGGGACGCGGTTTTTTCGTCTCGTGCCAAATGCCTGGGGAGACAGGAGCAGGCGCGGGGTCAGATAGAGGCGGCGCTTTTTTGTCCGCAGTGGCCTTCGTCTCCAAAACAACTTTTTCGCGTGAGCCAGTCACGTACACCGTAATCCCCTTGCACCCCAATTCCCAGGCCAGCATGTAGGCGTTGGCAACATCGTGCTCAGTGGCAGTCTCGGGGAAGTTGACCGTTTTTGAGAGGGAGTTGTCCACAAATACTTGCAGGGCGGCTTGCATTCGGACGTGTTCCTCGGCGGTGATGTCTGCAGAGACAACAAATGTGTCGCGCAGGGCTTGCGGCAATTCAGTCACGCGCTGGCACGAGCCTTCGCTCATCACCTGCTCCACAATTTCCTGGCGTTTCTCTTCGCCTAGGCCGAGTTTCTTTAGGGCTTCATCGAAGCGCGGGCTGGCGTACGTGAGTTTCAAATCCTTGCCGTGGTCGTTGACATGGCGGATGTAGGCCAGTGCGAAAACGGGTTCACAACCGTAACCCTCGCATCCTGCGACAGTGGCGATGGTTCCCGTTGGGGCAACGGTGGTCTGCGCGGCGTTGCGGATGCCGTGCCTGCGGATGCCGTCTGCAATTGCCTCCCACTCGACGTTGGGCCTGCCCCAGTTATGCTGATAGGTTTCCAGAGGCTGGGGCGGAGTCCACTTCATGTCATCGGGATCGTAGATACTGCCTTCGATGGCAGGGAAGGGGCCGCGCGCTTCGGCCAGTTCCACGCTGGTCTTCATGGCGTGATAGCGGACGAACTCCATCACCTGCGCGCCGAACTCCTGTCCTTCCTTCGAGCCATAACGCACGCCGACGTGATACATCAAATCCGCGAGTCCCATGATACCAAGTCCGATGCGGCGGGCACGATGCGCGGCTTCTTTCAACTGCGAGACGGCGGGCACATACGCGTTGGCCTCCACCACATCGTCAAGGAAGAGGGTTGCAGTAACCACGCTCTTGCGGAGGGCTTCCCAATCAACTGTGCCGTCGGGTCCACAGTGTTCGTTCAAGTTGACGGAGCCAAGACAACAATTTTCGTATGGTCCCAACCATTGTTCTCCGCATGGATTCGTCGCTTCGAGCGGATACAAGTGGGGAACAGGGTTGTCGCGATTGGCCGCGTCCAAAAACAACACGCCAGGTTCGCCGTTATGATGTGCCTGCTTGACGATCTTATCGAACAAGTCGCGCGCCCGCACTTTTCCATATGAGCGGATCTTCATGCCGGCCTTCTCAGCCTGTTCTAACGTGCCGCTCCAGCCGCGATATTCCTTGGAACCGATATCAGGGAAGCGCATTTCCCAATCTTCGTCTTCTTTCACGGCGCGCATGAACGCGTCGGTGATGCCGACCGAGATGTTGAAGTTGGTGATGTGATTTTCGTTGATCTTGGATGTGACAAAATCTTCCACATCGGGATGATCGACGCGCAGGACTGCCATGTTGGCGCCGCGGCGCGTCCCGCCTTGCGCGATCTCACCAAAGGCATGATCGTAGACGCGCAAGAATCCAACGGGACCCGTTGCCTGTCCCGCGGACGATTTGACGAGTCCGCCCTTCGGGCGCAGGCGCGAGAACGAGAAGCCGTTTCCGCCGCCCGTCTGTTGGATGAGCGCGGCGTCGCGCAGGGTCTGGAAGATGCCCGCGCTGTCGCGTCCCATGTCATCGGAGATGGGGAGGACGAAGCAGGCGGCCAACTGTCCGAGAGGCGTCCCTGCGCCTGTAAATGTGGGGGAATTGGGGAAAAATTTCTTGCTGGTCAATAAATGATAGAACTCACCCGCGCGCGCATTCACATCGCCACTCCAGGTTTCTTCTACTTTGGCGATGTGCCACGCCACGCGCCAGAACATCTCCTCCACGGTTTCGACGGGCTTGCCATCGTCCCCGCGGCGGACATAACGCTTCATCAGCACCTGACGGGCGTTATCGGTCAAATCCACTTTTGGAAGTCCGCGAGGCATGGTGGGAGTAGGTAAAAGACCATGCTTCGATGAAGGGGCGGCTTTGGCAACCATGACAATTCTCCTCTGGTAAAAAATGATGTGGATAGGCGCAAAAACCGACAGTAACACTCCGCCCTGGGAGTGTCGCTGTCGGGTGAATTAGCCTTCGAGCAGGCGATTGATTTCGTTGCGGAGAGCGTGGAGATCGTCGAGACGGAGGTAAACGATAGCGTAACGGATGTATGCGATCTGATCCATCTCCTTGAGGCCATGGATGACGAGGTCGCCCACGACGCGCGAAGAGACTTCCGCTTTGCCCATCTTTTGCAGATCGGTTTCCACCTGGCCGATCAGTCGTTCGATGTCCGCCGCGGAAACGGGACGCTTCGCACACGAGATGCGGATGCCGCGTGCCAGTTTTTCGCGGTCAAATTCTTCTCGCGCTCCGTCTTGTTTAACGATGAGGGGGGTGGCAAGGATCGGGCGTTCGTAACTGCTGAAGCGTTGTCCGCACTTCAGACACTCGCGACGACGTCGGATGCCTCCGTGGCTATCGTGAGAGGTATCCAGCACTTTTGAGTCGTCGTTTTGACAGTAAGGACAACGCATGAATTCAGTCCATTTTTAGAACAAATGTAACCGCCATATATGGTGGTTGTCTGACAAAATACCCATACATATATGGCAGATGTTTTGGATTTTAGCATAGTTGTAAGGTCGTCACAAGAGGACTGGAGGGTGATTAACCTTAAAATATTTGGGCGGACACAAAAGTCCGCCCCGACGATTAACCAAATTATTTTCCAACAGTCATTGCTTTTTACTTTTTACTTCATGTAAAAATTCCAGCACGAGTCGGTTGTATTCTTTGGGATTGGATTGATGCGGGACATGGCCGCCTGAGAGGGCTTGTCCGCGGGCGTTGGGCATGGCGCGGACGAGGTTCGGAAACGAGATGGGCGCGAGGGTCTGGTCGCGGTCGCCCCACAGAACGAGAGTCGGCTTGGTGACGCGCGGCAGGTCAGATGTTAAATCGCGAACCGTGTTCGGGATGTTGAATGCGCCTGGGGCGGTGCGTTTGTAATCCAGCGCGGTCTGGAATCGGACAGAGTCCGAAAGGGTCAGGTCTGATCCGCCAGAACGTCCGAGAGCGGCGTTGGTCAGGTCAATGATCCAGCGGAAAATCCATTCGGGTGTGCGCTCGACAACGATCGCATTAAGGGTCGGACGGCGATAGGTACGGCGCAGGAGCGCGGGCAGTTGATCGAGTTTGTAGAAGGGACTGGTCAGCACAAGGGCGCGAATTTTTTCGGGATTTCGGATGGCGTAGCGCAGGCACATATAGCCGCCAAGCGAGTGACCGATGAGGATGGGCGGTTCGGGAAACTGCAGTGCATCAATCCATTGGACAAAGTGTTTGTAAACCCACTTGGTCTTGTACGAGCGCGAATCGGGTTTGGGACTCTCGCCGTGACCGAGCAGGTCGAGAGCATAGGCATGATAGCCCGCCGCGGCAAGTTCGGGCAGGAGAAAGTCCCAATCATGCAGGGAGGCCGCCAATCCATGCACAAGGATGACGGGCGCGCCTCCCGAAGGGCCCTGTTCCATGAAGTTGACTTGAGGTGGAACTTCAAACGGAGTGCCCCTCACCAGTCTGATATTTTTCATAACGTTTTGCCAATTCTCTCCGAAGCACTTTTCCAATGAAGGTGCGCGGGAAATCATCCATGAAGATCACGAAGCGTGGGACGAGGTGCGGAGGCAGCCGCCGTTTGCAATATGCAAGCACCGATTCGGGCGAGGGGCGTTCGCGTCCCGCGATGACGAAGGCAAATGGGTGCGAAGCAATGGCGACCACCGCCACCTCTTTCACCTGCGGGATTTCGTAGATGACTTCCTCCACATCACGCGGGAATGCAGGCTTCCTGCTCGACGTTTTGGCGGGCGCGCCTGGCCTGGCAGGATACCACATGTCGGCTTTGCGCGCGATGATGCGGAAGTAGCCATCTTCGTCCATTTGTGCGACGTCGCCTGTGAGGAGCCAGCCATCATTTGTGAGTACTTCACGCGTGGCGGATTTGTTTCTCCAGTAACCGAGCATCACCTGTGGACCGCGCACGGCCAGTTCGCCGATCTGCCCCGTCTTGACCTCTTTGAGCCCGTTGACCAGGTCCACGACCGCGGCCTCGGTGGATGGAAGTGGTATGCCGATGCTCCCAACCTTGCGATAGCCTCCAAGCGGATTTGCGTGAGTCACGGGTGAGGCTTCGGTGAGTCCATAGCCTTCGACGAGTTTTCCTTTGGTCAGTTTTTCGAAGGCTTCCTGCACTTCCACGGGCAATGGCGCCGACCCGCTGATGCAGGCCTTGATGGATGAGATGCCATATTTGCGTGCCCCGCGGAAGTTGTTGATGGCCATGTACATGCTCGGCACGCCAGGGAAGATGGTCGGTTTATATTTTTTGATGGCTTTCAAAATATCGTGGATTTCAAAACGCGCTTTGAGTATCATGGTCGCACCCAATGCGACTGACACGTTCAACGCGGTGGTCAGTCCATAGATGTGCGAGAAGGGTAACACGCAGAGGAAGCGTTCGCCGCCCTCGACTGCAACGGGCATCCAGTGACGCGTCTGCAAGGCGTTGGCAACGAGGTTCTTGTGCGAAAGCATCACGCCTTTGGCCGTGGCGGTCGTTCCGCCTGTGTACTGGATGACGGCGAGTTCATCGGGATCAACCTGCAGGGTGGGGGAGCGCCAATCCTGTCCGCGCATGAAATGACGCCAGCGGATTCCGCCTGGCACGGTCAGGCCGCGGTTGCGCCAGCGGGAGATCATTTTTTTCGGTAGCGATAGATAATCGGCAGGGTCGGTCAGGATGATATGCGGCAGGTCTGTGTTGGCTTGGATCTGTTTTGCCAGCCCTGCGGAGAGATTTAGCGTCACCAGCACGCTTGCATCCGCATCGCGGATTTGTTGGATGAGTTCATCGGGGTCGGTTAGCGGCGGCATGAAGACCGCTACTGCACCAGCCTTGAGCGCACCAAAAAATCCGACCACCATCTGCGGCAGGTTTGGCAGAAGCAGAACCACGCGCGCGCCGCGTCCCACGCCGAGACCGAGCAGGGCATTGGCGAATTTATTGGCCTCGTGATTCAGGCGGCGATAGGAGAGACGCACTCCCTCAAAATGAAGCGCGGCGCGGTTGGGAAACCTCCGCACGGCGGAGCGTAGAAGATGATGCAGGGGAATACGCGGCACGCTGATGGTGTAGGGCACGCCCTTTTCGTAATGCGCCAGCCACAGGCGCTGGGACTTGAGCATCTCACGCGTATCAGGCTTTTTGTGGATTGCCTTCGATGCGCCGCGCCAGGATGAGACTTGTCCCTCGCCCGCGAGAAATCTCTCGATGGCGCGGTCCACGGCCTCGCGTCGTTCCAGCATGACCATGTGGCCTGATACGCCGATATCGGCATCTTCCGCGCCTGGAATATTCCTCGCCACTTGCTCGAAATGGACTTTCTCGAAAACCGCGTCTCGGTGGCCGCGGATGACTAGCGTGGGGACGGTCAGAGATTTGAATGCGTTCCAGCCGCGCCATTTGTTGAGATTGGAATGGTAGTAGGATTTGAGCGCGTGCGGCGGCGCGGACAGCCACGAGCGCGTCAATGGACCGATGAGGCGGAGAAGCCAATTCGGGAGGTTGAGTCCAAGTCGGAAGAGGGGGTTTAGTCGGAATTCGCCCGCGGTGGCGATCAGTACAAGATGAGCGACCCGCCCTGGGTGCGTGAGAGCGAATTCCGTCGCCAGCGCGCCGCCAAAGGAATGTCCCACCAGAACGACAGGGTCGGTCACGCGCAGGAAGTCCAGCGCGGCCTCGATATCCGCCAGCAGGCGCGGCATCTCATAGCCTGTGGACGGCTTGTCGGATAAGCCGTGCCCGCGTAAATCCAGCGCGATGACGCGGTTTTGCAAGGAGAATTTCTGCATTTGAAAAATCCACTGCAAGGCCTGGCCCCCGAATCCATGCAGGAAAACAAACGTCCGCTGGGGGTGGTCGGGCGAAACATCCAGCGCCGACAAACGCACCAGCGGGTCTGTGGAGACACGTATCTCGTGACGGTAAAGGTCGAGGTCAATGTCCATTTGTGGATTGTATAGGAGGATGAGGAATTTGGGGAGGGGAAGGGTTAACGATATTCCTCCAGTTCCCTCACGCGGCGCGGGTGCCGCAGGTGGCGCAGCGCCTTGCCCTCGATCTGGCGGATGCGTTCGCGCGTCAACCCGAATTTCTGGCCGACCTCCTCGAGGGTGTATTCGTGTCCATCGTACAGGCCAAACCGCCAGCGGAGCACCTGGGATTCGCGCGGTGAGAGATCGCCCAGCACCTGGGCCATTTTGTCCTTGAGCATGGATTGGTAGGCGTTTTGGACAGGTGTCAGGTTGGAGTCGTCTTCGATGAAATGGCCGAGTTCGGCTTCATCGTCATCGCCGACAGGGGATTCGAGTGAGAGCGGCTGCCACGAGACTTTCAGAATCCACTGCACCTTGTGGACGGGCAGATTGAGCGCGGCCGCGATCTCTTCGATGGTGGGTTGGCGCCCCAGGGTTTGCTCCAGTTCGCGCTGGGTTTTGTACAATTGGCGGATACGTTCCGTCATGTGGACGGGGACTCGGATGGTGCGCGCCTGGTCAGCGATGGCGCGTGTGATGGATTGTTTGATCCACCAGGTGGCGTAAGTGGAAAAGCGGAAGCCGCGGTGGGGATCGTATTTTTCGACGGCTTTCATCAATCCCAGGTTTCCCTCCTGGATCATATCGAGGAACGGGATGCCGTGCCCGATGAAGCGTTTGGCGATGCTGACCACCAGCCGCGTGTTGGCTTTGATGAGCATTTCGCGCGCCTCCATCCCGTCTGCAAGGATGGCCTCGATGCGGCGGCGATATTCCATCGCGTCCGCGCTTCTATCTTGCGGGCGTTTGCTGGCATTGCGCGCTCTTTCGATGCGTATTGCCAGTTCGAGTTCCTCTTCCATGCTCAAGAGGGGGACGCGCGCCATCTCTTTGAGATAGAGTCCCACGGGGTCGTCGCTGGCGAAATACCTGTCCGTGTGGAGCGGTTCATCGGAGGCAGGATCCGCTTCGGGGTCGCGTGAGGCGTCCTGTTCGTCGGGGTCGAAAATGTCCACGCCGCGGCGTCGCATGGCGGAAAGCAAAACGCGCAGGCGGTCAGAATCCCGCGCGGCGTCTGGGAACATTTCGATAAGATCGTTGGTGCTCAGGTAGCCTTGCATGCCAGCCTTGTCGAGCAGGGTCTCGAGTGCATCGCGCTGGCGTGAGGGGTGGCTGGGCATATTGCTCCGACAATCAGTTTTTGAGCAGGTCTTTGAGAGCGGAAAAAGGGGAATCGTTCGTGTCGTCGCGGTGGCCGCAGTCTTTCAGGTTGAGATCCTGGCCGCAGGTGGGACACAGGCCTTTGCAGTTGGGTTTGCAGATGGGGCTAATGGGGATTTCGGTAAGCGCGTAGTCGCGGATGAGCGGGGCGAGGTCAATTTGTGCGTCGTCGGGGAGTATCAGGTCCGAGTCGGTTACGGACTTTTTTTTGAACGCGTACAACTCGGTTATTTCCCAGTGGACGGTGTGGTCGAATTCGCGCAGGCAACGCACGCATTCCACGCCGAAGGTTGCCTCGAATTTGCCAGTGACGAGCAATCCCTGCGGGGTGCGCCCGACGATGGCCGAGCCGTGAAAGCCGCGCAGTTCAAGATCGTCCGCGACTTTGATTTTTTCGTAGTCGAAGGGGAATTCGTTGCTGAAGCCAACATCGCTGTTTAGGATGAAGCCGACGTTGAGGCGGAGTGGTTTGCGGGGAGTGGACATTTTGGCGAGAAGGAATCCGAACGTTCTACTTTCGGGAATGGTGATAAATCCCGAAGTTCAACCTCGGGAATCCCGTTTTATATTTTTCGATCCACCACGTATCTTGCCAGGTTTTCGAGCGCAGCGCGTTCTTCGCAAGGCTCGAATTGGGCGAGGTGGGTGATGGCGCGTTCGATGCGTTGTTCCGCCTCGCGCATTGCCAGATGGACGGCGTCGCTGGAGCGGATGGCCTGGACGAGTCGTTCCATGCGTTCGTGGTCGCCCCAGCCGCCCGCGGCCAGTGAACGGACATCGGGATGGTCGGGATTCGTCTCAGCGTAGTAGATGGCGGGCAGGGTGACGAGTCCCTGCAAGAGGTCCGAGCCGAGCGGTTTGCCGACTGCGGATTGTTCGCCAGTGAAATCGAGCAGATCGTCCACGATCTGGAAGGCCATACCGAGTTCGTTGCCGAATTTTCGCATGGGTTCGATCAAGTTGGCGTTTTCCGTGCTGACCATAGAGGAGGCGCGTGTGGTCATTTCGAACAGCGAGGCGGTCTTGGCGTAGATGCGTTGAAAATAATTTTCGCGGTTGATGACGCCGCGCGCGGAGAATAACTGGGTCAGTTCGCCGTTGACGATAACGGCCAACGTCTCTGCGAACAGGCGCATCACGGGCAAATGGTCAATTTCAGCGGCGAGTTTGGCGGCGCGGGCGAAGAGGAAATCGCCAGTCAGCACGGTGGCCGCGGAGGACCAGCGCGCGTTCAGTGTTTCCGCGCCGCGGCGCAGGAGAGCGCCGTCAATCAAGTCATCGTGAACAAGGGTGGCGGTGTGAAGCAATTCCACGGCCGCGCCGAGGGTGACCAGTTGCGAGGGGCTGCCTCCCAGCATCTCGCCGACGAGCAGGCAGAGGGTCGGGCGGACGCGTTTGCCGCCCGAGACCAGCAAATGTTCAAGGGCGGCGCGCAGGTCGGGATGGCAGTCTTCGCCCTGGGCGCGCATCCGATTTTCGACCAGCAAAATTTTTTCCTGTACGGGAATAAAAAAGGTTGCGTTGTTCAAGTCTCACCACAGGAAGAGCCGCGCCGCATTTGTGGTGGTCGCGGCGGCGATGTCCTCCGTATTTCGGGATGTAGTTTCTGCAATTTTATCAGCAATTTCGCGAACAAAGGCAGGTTCGTTGCGTTTACCGCGGTGGGGGACGGGCGCGAGGAAAGGGGAATCTGTTTCGATGAGCAGTCGTTCCAGCGGAAGTGCGGCGATGATGCGGCGTTTTTCCACGGCGTTTTTGTAGGTGACGGGGCCTGTCACA